>WAQR01000100.1 GCA_015520145.1 Candidatus Hydrothermarchaeota archaeon | reverse complement strand
GGCTCACCACCACTACGCATAGCAGTAATTTGAGTTTCAATATCAGGTGTAATAGTTGGAGCCATAGTTGGAGCCCCTCCAGGCTCGCCCTGAGCTGAGATGTTCCTTCCTCCACTCCCTTCTGCTGCCGCTGTATCTGCTGCACCGCCCGGCCGACCTTAAGCTTCGCCTGCAAAGCCCCTGACCTGATAAGCCTCTGTACAGCCTGGTTGCCGATGGTTCTCTGGAGATCCATCACAGCCTGCTGTCTTAGACCTGCATACATGGAAGACGGATGCCCCCCGTCCCTGACTATAGAAATAAGCCTGTCTGTCTGGACCCCTGCCAAATTGGGGTCATATTCAGAATCAGGGCGAGACATCGACCTTACCAGACCTGTATTTGTTTTATTCTGACTTCTGTTATCAGTCTTCTTGGTCAGATCTTTCATATTCTCACACAGTTTATGTTAAAAGGGCAATACTGAAAAAAGAGTGAAATCGAAAGGTTTGTCAAGACACATTTGTAAATACTGCCCAACGTAGATATAACAATGTCACAGACAAACCCTCCTTTTGCCATTTACCTCCGTTTAGTAGACCGAATCGTCCGTCCCCGAAGAGATGTTGCCGAAGATTTCCTTTTCACACTTGTAGGAGTCTTTTTTAATATGGTAGCTAATCTTCCCGGTATTGGCCTCACAATGGGGGGTTTTTTCTCTGTTTCGAATGCCACTACCACTGAAGCTACCGCCTGGTCACACGTAGCAGTCACTGTAGCTCTTGTACTGGTCTGTCCTATCACTGGAGGTAGCAGAGTAGTCTTCACCTTCCCTATATTAACTCTCTCAACACGTGGAACGAAATTCCCCCTCTCTGCAAAAGTTAAAAGATTTGGAGAAACTACCTTGAGACGTTCTGGCTTCACAATCAGGTCCGACGGTGGATATGCCGTAATACTCCGTAGTTCTGTTACTGCCGTGCCATCGGCAGTTGTTTTTACTTTGGTGGGTCTTATTACTCCTGCGTTGGTTACAAAGTTGACTTCGGCGCCTGCTATAGGTCTGCCATTACTGTCGGTCACTGTTGCTGTGATCTTTGACTTTGACTTACCATCACCCGGGATGGATTGTGGTTCTGCTGATAAAGAGATTTTATACTCACTTCCTCCGCTCTGCATATCATTGATCTGATCCTGAAGAGATTTAAGTGTCTCTTCAAAAGTTGCCATCTTTATATTAATATTTGACAGACCCTCATGGATGCATAGCCCGATATACCTCAGCTCCTCAGCAATTTCATTAAAATCTTTCGAATATATCAACATCCCCTCCTCTTTTGGATATCCCTCTAATCTTTCTTCCGGTACAAAAGTTACATGTTTCATATCTTTTTCATCTACCATATATTTCACCTCACAATTTTTTTAATTAAATTTCTTAAATCTTTTTTAGTCATGTCTTCTTATCCTCGAACGGTTACTCCATTTTATTCACCCCCTTTGATTTTCTGTTCCTCTAACTAAAAACAGAACGACTGAATCTAGCACCATTGAACTTCCCGCCGGGGGATTTTTTAGACTCTCCAAATTTTGCCTGGTCAAAGCTTGACCTATCAAACACCCCTGTATCCCTCTCTTCAGGCTCTTCAGAAGGTGGGTGTTCTCCCTTACAGATTCCAATGTCCCTAGTAGCCTGGATAGCCCACCACCTGACAACAAACGTCCTTTCACGTACATCTAAATTTTTTAGAAATATCATGAACGTCCTATCCGATGGTTTGACCTTCACCGCGAGAGCAGGTGAAACACCAAACTCCTTCAAATCTGCAAAATGTTCTCTGTCACCAAGGAGTATCTGGTTCTCTAATTCATCAGCCAGAATTATACCAACATCACCCCCTTCCAAATCATGGGAAATCGGCTCAGATATCCTTATTTCCCCAGGTTTCACTTCTTTGAAGACGCAGTGTCCCATATGTATCAGGGCGGCATCCTTTGATTTGCAACTAATCTCAATAGCGTGACTGTCCTTATCTGGTATTATCTCAATATTTTCCCCTTCTATAATATCAATGTTTCCATCATCAGTCCCGGGGGTCACGCCCCCAATCTGCCTGACTATCTTATCCCTCACATCTTCTTCGTTCAAATCGTTCCATGCAATCGTGTTGTCTCTGATATGAGTCGTCGTGATGGAGTTGCTCTTCACACCCAGTTTAATGCGATTTTCAGCGTTTTCTGGTGTAATTCCAATGGTATTATCCTCGTGTTCTGGATCGTCAGGATATTCTGCTGGAGTGAGATTGATATTCTGTACCCAGGCATCTTCGTCCTTTTCCAGCCTATTTCCAACTTCGTTAACACTCATCAAAGACCTCGTCTGCTCGGCCGTCACCTCATGCGGGTTATCGAACCTGGTTACATGTCTTGCAAGGATATCATAGAGCATCTTGTTATTATAGACCACAGAAAGGTATTTTTTCGTTTCATCCCAGGCAGGCTTCCATGTCCCTTCTCCATTTTTTTTGAACGCACCAAGAAAGACTATGGGCTCAGTACATCCTCTGCATTTAGACTTCAGATACTGGTCATAATAATCCTGGGCGAGTCCAAGCAGTGCACCTTCTTTGTCACTCTCGAAATCTTCTCTGGATGGAAAGTCTATTTCAGGTGGCGGAGAAATATCCTGGGTCTCATCTTTATCATCTTTATAGACCACATCGAAGACCTCGAGGATGCGGTTATAACAGCACTTCTCCTCACATGCATCGCCTGCACCCTGGACAGGTACCGCCTCTTTCAGGCACTCCTTGTATTTTAGATACAGATACACAGTATCCCCAGGCCCTGGCCCTGTACTCCTGTTGTTCTCGAATCTCGTCACTTCCTTGGTTATCGTCCCTCCCGTACCCTTGACCACCAGTATCCTGCCGCAGCAGTCTATCGCCATGCCGGGTTGGATTTCAACCTTAAGCTTGCCGTCACTTTTTTCAATTTTCTCGACTTTCAACCCGCAGACAATACCATTGCCGAGTGTCAACCTGTTTATCATGTAAAGTTTATCCTCGTGCACCTTCTGCTCGGCTATCATGTCCCGTGCAGTAATCAGCTTCCCATGGAAATATGCGTTTTTCTCGAAATAGTCGAGTGCACATCCATTTCCTTTTTTTAATTCACCACAATCTGTTTTCATCGTCCTATTCCTCCTTTAAAATCATTTAATATTAAGATATTACCGTATCCACGCCTATCCTGGACTTCACATCCAGATGTCCGTATTCCTCCCGCTCGGTCAACACGCTGTCCTTTCCAAGCCCGGATTTCTCCAGGACAAACCTGCGCCTGGACAGCACGGTGTTAATCCCCAGGTATGTGTGCCCATCCAGGTATATCGACGGCCGCAGTTCAACGACCCTGCCGACAGTGTGGGCAGGGGCCTGCGAATCGACAATCCTCTTGACCGTTCTAAGCTCCTCGTCTCTTAATGATAACGGATTTACAAGCACAAGGAAACAGCGCGGACATCCAATCAGCTTTCTGTATATCTCTCTAAGCTCTTTATCCTCGATTGACATCAGCTTAAAATATTCAAATATATCAAAGAGTTCCCCTGCGCGTTCCATCCTCTCTACCATGAGATTCCGGTATTCTGCCATCTCCCTTTTTCTATCCTCCTTTGTAATATATCCCTTCTCCACCAGCCTATCCAGGGCCTTTCCCTCACGGAGATGTGCTTCACACCATGACGTCGGTGGTTCAGCTGCCATATCATCTCCCCCATATTCCTTTCCTTCAACGTAGAGCTTCAGGATTTCCATAAGCCCTTCCCTTGTTCCCCGCATCTTGTAGAGTGCAGGGGCCTTTTTTATCAATTCCCTCTTCCTGGACTCTGTCCAGGTCTCATCAGCTTCAATTGCAAGCCATGACCCGAGCCATGATAAATACCTTGCTGGCACGCCCTGAGGATCGAAATATTTCGTAATCCCATCTATCTCCTCCTCTATATCAACAAAAAAACTCTCGAATAGAGAAAGGAAACGTTCAAGAAATTCCTTACTCGGCCCGTCCTCCTGATATATCGCCGGCAGATACCTGAGGTAGGACATCCTCGGGAAATAGACCCTTACTGACCTTACCCCGGGCGAATCGTATTCTGTCCCGATTAGAGTTATCTTCATCCACAGGTATCTTCCTTTTATATCACCTCCATCGAGCAGGGCATCACCGGGGTTGGCAAGGGGTGGCGTTGACCAGTGTACATCTTCCTCACCAATATCCTTATTATTCGTGGCAAAATACGATACCTGTACCTGCGTTCCGTGGGCTGGAAAGACAAAATCGAGCTTTATCCTGTGCCAGTACGTGTCATCCCTGCCGCTGTCGAACCGCCTGACTGCATCCCCGCTGTAGAGAGATGTCTTCTCATTGAACCTGTTCTTTCTGGTATATTTGAGAAAATAAACCTTCTTCTTATCACCTGTTATCAGATAGAGGTTCTTCATGGAGTCCATGACAAGTTTATGCGCGCTCCCCCTGTAGCTGAGTATCCGCGCAAACGCACCTTCTTCCAGGAGATATCTTAAAAGTTTCTTCTCACTCCCGTTTTCCCTGTCATAGGACTCACCGACGAATAGCTCGTCTCCGCTTCCAGCCGCAATACACGAAGGGTTGATATCTACACCATCTCTATCCTGGAATTTTTCAGGACCTATCCATGGCTGCACATCTTTCGAGATGTATCTACCGCCTTCCAGCACAAATCTCCATATACGGTACTCGCCATCTGCCTCATCCAGTACATACAGATTCTGGGAATCGTCAATAGCAATGTCCAGCGGATTGTTCAGATAACTCTCGCCTATGACCTCGGATACCTCTCCTTCTTTTGTAACCTTTACAATGACCCCGATGCCAGTGTCCATGACATAGATGTTCTCATGTCCATCGACCACGATATCAGCAGGTTCCTCGAAGACTTCCCCATCAAGCATCCATCTCGTCTGGAGGAGGTGTTTCGAGATAGAATGAAGCTTTCGATTGCCAGTGTCCGCGATATAGATACTGTCGTCTGTAACCCATATCCCTCCAGGATCTCTAAACTCCAAGGGCCGCCCTTCCTCCCTGTCCTCCATGTTATTCCCGCTTCCACCGTCCTCCCTGCTAATCCCGGCAAAGCAGCATAACCTCTCAAGACGGTCCTGGCGCGGATCGTATCTGTATATCTCACCTCGAAGTGAATCAAGGAGATACAGTATCCCGCACCCGTCAAGGGCAATATCGCTGAAATCGGATCTGCCTGTAAAACCCATCTCTTCCAGGGAAAAAACCAGTTCAGGGGAAACGTAAGTGGAAACAGGGTCTTTCTTTATTCTAATACCTGCTGCATCGACCTCCAGGTTGTCTCCTCTCCATCCTCTCCAGCCTTCTGGCGTATTGGTAACTAAAAACTCGAATTCCATATCATCTTCCCATCCTGCATCCTTTATCGCGTTCTACTATCATGATTTGATGTCTACTTGAATATACCAGCGCATCCTCATCGATTTCAATGTTCCCCTCACTATCCATTCTCCCTGCATCACCTGCAATCTCCAGGGAAACAGAACTCACACAGTCCACGCCGTCGACCTTCTCTATCACCTCATATATCTCCGACCTGTATACCGTGCGCCCGAAAGGCCATCCTCTACCGTCCTTACCGCCTTTTAACGGGTGCAGGAAATCCTTTAATGCCCTCTCTATCTCTACTATCCGCCCCTCCTGAGAGTAACCAGGCTTGACCTTCACATACATCTGCACACCTATCCCGACATATTTCGGCCCATATACCTCGATTACATCGGTCAGCAATCTGTGCCTTTCGAGATGGCGATAAACCGTGTCAATAAACCCCCGGCTCGGCTCGGGCCTGTCCTGTGTGCTGTAGGGTACGACGACCACCTTTACTATCGGGAACTCCCCGCACTCTGACACGCCTGTCTTCCCGGTACTTATTTCCCTGGTACCTACTATCGCCTTCGCCCGGCCGAACCTCAGCCCTGGCGTATGGACGGCAATGTATTGGTAGTCTTCAAGTGTAACAGCACGGTAGGGAACCCTGAGGTCAACCTTCAGCCGGGATAGTGCTGACTTAAATGATTCCTTTTCCTCTCCTCCATCTGCCCTAAGCGTATTGGCTACAGAAACGCCATTGAATCTCTCCTGGTCTTTAAACACCCATCTTGAACCTGGCATGACGTTTCCCGTTCGCCCGCCGCCGTAACTGTATCTCCTGGCCCTGACCTCCTGCCCGACACCGGGAATCTTACCATTTATCCCGTCACCGAACGTTATCACCCCATTTTCCCTGTCGAGCACATAATGCCTATCGCCCGGTCCTGAGCCGTCAAGATCGGTTACTTCCTTCCATCTAATGCCGTCAACAGCAATATCAGCTTCGATGACAGGCGCGTTCTTGAAACGAAATCTCTGATTCGGCAGTCCGGAACCTGTCTTTTTGTCGTAATCCATGTCGTCGAGCCGCTCAAGGGACTCGCCATTTACAGTTGCCTTATGCACTGCCATGACCGTGTTTGTCAATATGGAATCTATCCTTGGAGGGATCTCATATCCACCCTCAACGACCCTGCATCTTATCCAGTACTGTTTATAACCAAAAAGCTCCCCGGGTACTGCAAGCCAGGACGTGAATCTCCCGTTTATTTCGTTTCCTTCACTTCCTCCATTCCTTCCATTTTCTCCATCTCCTCCGCCTTCTACTGGCCTTTTTAAGACCACCACACCCCCATAGTTCAGCATCATTGTAGTATCCTCTTCGACATCAAAATCCTCCCACGAACCGTCGTCATACCACTTCCCATAATCCGTACAGTACTGCCAGACCACCTTTACCGAGGTTGTGACATCCATCTCTTCGTCACCATGGGTAGCAACAGGGGGCAGGTCATCCTCATACAATCTTACCGCGATATCAAGGGTATCGACACCAGGAGGGAACGGGGGATTATCAAATCCGATGTACATGCAACTGCCGTCTTCTGCCCCTGCGCCAAAACCGAGAAAATACATCCCGGGAGTATTGTTCGCCTCGGTGTTGTCATCCATACCTGTCAGATAATCTGTCATCACCCTCCTGACTCCTGCTCTGGTAATCGCTATTCCCCTGGACGTCTCGAAGACCAGTTCCTGGCCAGATTCGCCCTGGGTGACCAACTTCTCGCCTGGAGGTATTATCTTCGCCTCTCCCCCTTCACCTTCCTCGCCCCCTTCAGGCAGACCGATGGTTAGATAAACCCGGGCAGATCTTTGATGCCTTGGAGAGAACCCTAAAAGTTTCAGGTATTTCAGGTAGTGCCGTTCTGTGATCTGGTCCAGGTGGTATATCTGCATCTCGGCAATCCATGAAAGGAGTTCCAGGAAAGTTATCCCGGGATCATGGACATTGTGGTCAGACCATTCTTTTGTATAGACAGGGATCCGCTTCCTTGCGTCCTCCACAATCTCCGCATACTTCTTATCGTCAAGACTTGGAACTTTCAGGCTCAAGGTCATACCCCCCGTACAGTAGCATTTATGTCATGTTCGCCGCTGAAAACCAGATTATACTGTTTTAACCGTGGATAGGACTCGTTTTCAGGCGTTATTATGATATTCTCGTCTTTTTTTGCCCCTTTAATCTCCATACTCAGTCCTTCGACATGGTCTACGCCGTCTATCCCCTCAAGTATCTGATAGAAGTCCGAGAGACACGGCAACCTGCCAAACTCCCATCCATCACCCATATCTCCACCGGTGAGCGGATGGAGAAACTCCGTCACCTTCAGTCTGGCATCCCTTTCTATTACTGGAATCATATCGATAGTGCCTGTAATAAGGGTAGCACTTATGGAGACACCAAGATAGTCCGGACCCCTTACAACAAATTGCCTGGACGCGGTCAGAACACCTGCACAGCGCTCTTCTATATATTTCATTACCATTGCCTTAAGCCCCACTGAAGGTACAGGTCTTTTCTCGCTGCTCTGCGGGACGATTATGAGGGTCACCCATCCTGGTTTAAACTTGCACTCTTTGTCGAGGTTTGGTATACATTTTGTCCTGGCGACTTTGCGGGACGCTTCAAGTGCTATCCACTCAAAGTCTTCCCGTGCAACCGCGTGGGCTCTATTTTTGATATGCTGGGGACCGCGTATTACCAGCCTGTCAATGGTCTCGGTATCCGCACCTCCGTCTGCCATCTCCGGGTTGGTGACACTATCAATAAAAGGCAGAGAACTCTTTAAAGATGTAATCCCAAAAGCCTTAATATTCCCTGCCATTCCTCCGCCTGTCTGGTAGTTAGTCTTTATATTGTCCCTTCCAATAGGAGGTACCCTCCCTTTGATCCCGTCACCAAAATTCACTGTTCCAGTAGTACTGTCCAGTACATAGTGTCTATCCTCCTGCCCGGAGTCCAGAAAATCGTCTACTCGCGTCCATTTCACCCAGAACTGTGTCGTATTCCCGTCTGCGTCCTTAACATCCATGACGGCAGAAGGTGTTTTTTCCATGAGCTCGCTCATCTCGCCTGAAGAGAGTGAGGACAGTTCATTTACCCAGACCTCTTCGTTTATAACAGGGCGTTTCGAGAAAAAGTACATCTGCTCCGGTGTACCGTCACTTGAACCCAGTATCTCTTCTGTTACAGTCTCGGTCTGGAATGCCCATGTGGTATTGAGATGGATACCTTTTAGAATCGGAGGATATCTTGCAGCCTTTTCGTCTGCGCAGCCAGCAGACAGGCTTGACATGGCCTCTTCGCAGGGCTGATGCCCCTCATCGATATCCTCACCTGCACCATCTTTATTTTCTGCCGTATCCTTTTCGCGGGTGTTCCCTGTTTCTGGTTCGAACCGCCCGCTGGTAAGTCTTGCCCTAATCCAGTAGAGTTCCTCGCCGAATATTCTTCTTCTGGACATATCATCAGGTGCGACAAGACTTAATATCCCGCGTTTTGTCAGGTTATCGGTTTCGTCTACGACATCCAGCCTTGCCCAGGCCTCTTTCCTGGAACCGCTGCTGCTACAGTACTCCCACCTGAACCTGGGGATAAAGTTTTTAGGATACTTTTGTTCTTCTATTGAAAAGAAGATGTTGATAGGGCCGCCTTTCAACTGCCTGTCAAATCCAAGATACAGGCTCTGGGTCTTTTCTTTAAGCCTTTCAAATGGTCTAAATGCCCTGACTGCCACCTGGCCGTCTTTGACCAGATCAGTGCTGTAATCCAGATTGTTGTAGGTAATTATGTGTTCCGGGACTTTCCCTGACCCTTTATATGCATATTCAACCCGAATGTCTGTAAATTCTGGTGCATTGACGGCACAGGTATCGCTCTGCCATGTTTTATCTGGATTTTCTTTGAACTTCACCTTGCCGTAGTCCCCTGCAACTATCCTGGCTCTAATCCAGTAGTTCTCGTGACCGCCCACCCCTGTCTTTTCGAAATCTGCGGGACATGTGAAAGTAACAGTCTTTTCATTATCTCTCTTTTCATTATCGCCATCAGTATCACCGTCGAAGGTGAATCTGTCTGTATTATCTCTCAGCTTTTCGATGACTGCCCAGCCTTTTCCGTTCCAGTATTCCCAGGAAAGCCTGAGATCTTTGGTCGGTGTTCCTCTGGATATCCTGAATGTGATTGTTATATCTGCGTCTTTTTTTGAGAACGCATCGCTGCTTGCGATATAGAAAGAGTCGTAGAGGCCCGGGATCTCTCCAAATGGAGAGAGATGTTCATCGTCTGGGATGTCTGTCAAATCGAGCGGGACGTCATTGTATAAGGCCATATCAGGACGCGGCTTTCCGTTCCCGTCTTCCCCTCCGTCTTTCCCGCTGTCCCCGCCGTTCCCGTCTTTAGCCTCCATGTCATAAGGCTGGATGCCGACCTTTATCGAGCTGATTGAAACCCTGAATAATCTCGCTAAGAATAATTTCGCTCGCGCATCCAGCGCATAACGGTTCGTTATCCTGCATCTAATCCACCTGCTCTTTATTTTGTTTATCTCAAACTCCTTGATTTCGCCATCCAACTCTTTCAATAAGACTGTTCGCGACCTGTCAGTCCCTGTGTAATCAGGTCCGGGGTGTTTTGATTCGTAATCATAATCAAAATCAAGATGGGGAACTTCGGCTTCCTCGAGGATAATTTCCGCCCTCCTGCGGCTTGTACCAATCATCCTGGCCAGGTCTTCTGGCGTGTGTTTTAAGATATCTCCTATTGTAGTAATCCCGTAAGCTTTCAGTCTTCTATTAAATTCTTCACCAACGCTCCTGACCCCGATTACAGGGATCTTATACAGGGACGCCAGTGACTTCGGGAGCTGCCGCGGTCTCGAACCCTCATTTTGTATTCTGCCTCTTTTTGTGGTTTCACTATTTTTAATATCCTGGAGAGGAATAGTTAAGGGATGCCAGCCCTCTTTTTTGATCTCTTCTCCATCCCTTTTCTCGATTTTTTCACCATAATATTCCCACCGAACAGCAGGATAACCCCTCCTCCGGGTCATTGCAAATATGAATGGGACGGCAGATATACCTGGTGAAATTACGAGTTCGATTTTTGCCTGACCTTTTATGTTGAAAAGGTCGCTGTGCCCGATGTACAGTATGTGCTCCTGGAGGTCATTCTTCCTGCCGTCTGCAAATAGCCTGGTGCGGGTTTTTTGTCCATTTTGTCCATTTTGTTCCAGGTGCTGGAGGTGTTCGAATATCTCGTCTGTTCCTGGATTTATGCTGTACACCTTTTTTAGTACTGACGGTGTCGCCAGAAACCCTCTGCCTGGTTCTATCTCAAAGGTCAGCTCGGGATGCGTGTCAGTCGCATCTGCACCTAACTGCGTCTTCTCGGGGATATGGATACCTGTATCAGCACCTTCTGAAACGGTAAAGGTGACAGGTACTCGGGAGGGCTGCGGTGGAAGAATGCCCATCCCCAGCATGTCCAGGAAGGCGATGAAGTGTTTTTCTGGAACCTGGTCAAGCCTTTTTACAACGTCTTCGACTATTTGCGAGAATATTTTGAAAAGGACAACCCCGGGGTTATCCTCGTCGAGCGTGTCCAGGTGTGGTGTGTAATACGGGGCAATGGCCTTTACCTGGCGCAGGATGTCCTCGCTGTTCCTGCCGTCTATTTTGATATCGTCTTTCAGCTTCATTCACCTCTCCTCCAGATAAAACGGATAGACAAGATTGAATTCGTTGTTGGTCGTCCTTACGCGGTAGTCTATGGTTATATTGACTCTGCCGACATCTGCCATTTCAGAGGATGCCACGACTTTCAATACCTCTATCCTCGGCTCCCATCTGATAAGTGCCTCGCGTACACTTGATTCAATCAGCGTCAGGGTGGAGGTATTTATCGGATAGAAAACAAAATCATGGATCCCGCACCCGAAGTCCGGACGCATCACCCGCTCACCTTTCGATGTTCCAAGGATGATGTGTATGGACTCTTTTATATCCTCTTCATATTCAGACATCTTTATTTTACCTGCCTGGCTGACGTTCACCGGGAATTTCCAGCCTTTCCCTAAAAATTTCTTGGTCACAGTTCTCCACTTCCTTACCCGATCATAACAGTTGGACAGCCCATCACGATAGAATTTGGAGGACCGCTTTCAACAATGACATCGCCCTGCCTGGCGGCTGGCATGTTGTTTATCAATACGGTCGTGCTTCCCATCGAAACTACGCCCCCTACATGGGGCACTGTCCCGGTCACCAGCGGGCATGTATGAAAGTCCATTCCAGCCCTCCACGCCGGTTTTCCTCCTATGAGCACGTTAGTGCTGCCAGGACCCGGGCTTAAAGGGGTACCGTGACTGGTCTGGTCACCCACTCTCGCAGCTGGTGGCATCTATTTTCTTCCTCCTTTATCGATTTATTTTTATCAATTCTAGTTAGTTTATCTTTACAATAGCTCCTTTCAATGTCAGGACACCCCCTGCCTTGACGGTCATCATACCATCAGACTCAATCTCTATCATCTTGGATTTTATACTGAGTTTCATCTCACTGGCGATAGATATGGCGTTCTGGATAGAATCTATTTTGATGGTGTTATTCCCGGTTTTGTCCTTTATCTCTATCTTCTCTCCTCCAGCAGAATCGTCGAGGATGATCCTGTGTCCTGCTTTGGTATGTATCTCAATCTGCTCCTTTTTCTCGGAATCGTTATCATTAAAGATGATTTCATGCCCGCTTCTCGATTTGATCTTACGGATATTGTTCTTTCCATCGGAATTCGTCTCTGGCGGCGTGTCCTTTCCGTTCCAGAGGCACCCCAGCACATAGGGATGATGGATGTCGCCCTGGTCAAATGCCACCAGGACCTCGTCTCCCACCTCAGGGAGGAAGAAACTCCCCCTATCTTTCCCTGCCATCAATGTAGCGACCCTTGCCCAGTAGCTCTCGTCCTCAACGTCTCTCCATGGGAACTTCAGTTTTACCCGCCCCATGCCGTCAGGGTCTTTATTGTTGGTCACAATACCAATGACTACTCCATTTATCTTTCCGCCTCCCTCATCTCCATCACCGTTATTTAAAAGCTCAAGAAAACTCATATCGTATTCTCCTTGACATTAAATGTAGTTTTGTATCCCGAACCGCTGATGTTATGCACTGCCTTTTCTATATAATAGGTCTTGGTGAACTTCTTTCCAAGACCTTCAAGCCGTATGTTTTCACCCGCAACTATGTCAGGTATACCCATGCATTCGCCGCTGCCTTTTATCAATCCTTCGGCAAGTTTATTTAGTGCAGCTCTGGCAAGCGTGTCGGCCTCTTCCTTGGAATAGACTGGCCGTCTTATTATCTCAACAACCGCGCCGCCAGATGTACTTTCTACCATGTCCCCGCCGCTCTGTTTACCCCTGTCTCTACCGTACTCGTCGCCTTTCTTTGCCTTTCCGACTATCTCTTTTTTTGTCTTCGGATCCCAGTACCTCACCTCAACTTCACTTACCTGGTTTGCAATATTCAGTTCAGGAGAGAAGGAGTTCAATGTCTTGCCCCATTTAAGTGTGATCAGTTCCGTCCGATCATTTTTGGGTGCCCTGAAATAGAGTGTATCCTGTTTTACAAAGAATTCAAATCCATTATTCCTGGCAAGTTTTTTAACAAAGTCGTAGTCACTCTCTTTATCCTGGATTCTCTTATTGTGCCTGACCCCGGTATCTTCAACTCCCGATGTTTTTAGTTTGTATTTAGATGCGATTTCTTTTACGACATCGCTGTCTGTTGTATCGTCCCATGATTTCGATTTCTTGCTTTTCGTCATCTGGTGGGAGAGGTCATAACCACTTATTTCTATCTGGAACTCACCACCGGACGGAAACGTGGGTTTTATCGAGCTTATCTTTCCAGTTATCATTGTTTTAAGGCTGCTTCCATAACCCATTTTTATCTCAACACTCTTCCCTAACTCGAAAAGTTCGCTCTCAAGCCACCTGAGTTCGTTCTTGTCCACATCATAAGGGTTAGTCAGTGTAAAGGTAAAATAGTCTGCCCCGTTAAGTGTGTTGTCCACATTTACACTTATAATTTCCGCTCCTTCTGACAGCACGTCCTTGTTATCGACTATTATTTCAAAACTCGGCACATAAAAATTCTGGTAAGTCTTTTCCAGAGCACTGAATTTCATCTATCTCACACACCTTCGGTCTTACCTGCATTTCGCTTTTTACCTGCCTGCCATATCCTCATCATTCCATTGGCGGGATGGCAAGTTCTGTGCCAGGTGGTAGGATGCGGGGGTTGATTATCCCATTTTCCTTTGCAATATGCCTCCATTCTCCTGGATCACCATACTCCTCGGCAGCAATCGACCAGAGGGTATCCCCTTCTTTTACAAGTCTCCTCTTTGTCCTGTCTGATGATTGTCTTGGAGGATTGTTCATCTGTTCTTCGAGGGTCTTGTATTCTTTGAATGTGACGCTCAAGGTGGCTCTGACAGGGATACCATCAGAGAGGAACATGGTGAATTTTTTGTTTACTCTCTCAAGAACTGCTTTAAATTCCAGGCTCCCCCAGATGAATTTACAGATGGGCGGCGAATGAAGTTCCGGGTCAATATCAAGGAGTTTATCTATCTTGTTTGTGTGTTCCCTTACATCTTTTTTCTCTTCGTAGGTATCGAAGAACAGATCCATACGCAGGGTTTCTACGTTCCCGCTTACAAACTGGGTGAGGGGAGTGGTGAGTCCTGGAATGTTTGTGTATTTAAATTGATTGTTTTTGTCCTGGGAATACTCTTTTGGATTGAAGAGTACAGGGATTTCTTCCTGTATCCTGCCCTGTGCGTCCAGTACTGCTATATAGGCCTTTTTGAGTTTTGAGGAGGTTGCAAGTTCTACCATGTTCTCATTCCCTTTCTTTCTCTTTCTATTCTAATCTTCCTTTCGAGCAACTGGTATACCCTGTCTGCTATACTATCCATATCCATATGGCCATCATCTATATGCCCCTGGTGCATCTGTCCCTGAATATGGGATTTGAAGGTCTCTATCTGAGGCGGTGGAGCAGGCGTTTTGACTGTGAGTTCCTCTTCTTTATTTATCTCTTTTTTCTGGATGAGTCTTGTGATTTTGCTCTCAATATCCTCTATTTTTGCAAGTTCCATCTGTACAGGCGCCCTGCTGTGACCCCTTTGTACCTGTACCAGGGGAATATCTTCTGGCTGCCCGGGTATCTCCCTGCCCACGGCAGTTCTGCTGCCGGGAGTGCCGGCAAACCAGGGTACCTGTTGTATCTGTAGCGCGGGAGTTGATACGTGAATATTCTGATGTCTGTAATATTGTTTATTGTTCAAAATCCCTATCCTCCCAGGACCAACTGTTATACTCCCTGTTATTTTTGTTCTTATTGTTCCCGGTGCATTGATTATCTCTCCATCCGCGGCAGTTCTAATAGTTCCAATACCTGTACTGCTGCCGCCCATTGAAGTGCTGGTGCTTGAGGGGCTGGTGGTGCCTGCGGTACCTGCTGTGCCAGAGGTGCCTGCGTCTTTTACCGGGATTTCCAGGGGCTTTGTCTCACGGCGGCCTCCCGCCCTGTAGTACCCACGCTGCCCACGCTGTGGCGGCGGTATGTATCCTCTCCTCATTAAGACATGTGCCATTACCGGAGTCCCGGGCATCCTCCCGGGTGCTCTTTGTGGTAATCCCTGTAACCCCGGCGCAGGATGATGGATTGGTGCGTGAATGTTCCACTGCCTGTAAGCACCCGCCGCGGCAGTTCTAATAGTTCCAATGCCTGTACTGCTGCCGCCCATTGAAGTGCTGGTGCTTGATGGGCTTTGGGTGCTGCTGGTACCTGCGTCTTTTACCGGGATTTCCAGGGGCTTTGTCACACGGCGGCTTCCCGCCCTGTAGTACCCACGCTTCACACGTTGTGGCAGCGGTATGTATCCTCTCCTCATTAAGACATGTGCCATTGCTGGAGTCCCGGGCATTCTCCCGGGTGCTCTTTGTGGTAATCCCTCTAACCCCGGCGCAGGATGAGGGATTGGTGCGTGAATGTTCCACTGCCTGTAATACTGTTCATCAGCGAGGAAATTCGGTTTTAACGATACTTTAAACTGCCACCAGTATCTCCTGATATTAAAGACCTTAAAGACCTGCATTATTTCATCCAGAAATCCAGGACGAAATGAGGAGTATACAAGATTTAGAGACCCGTACCTGAACGCCCTGACTCGCTTATCAAATATACGGCTTAGAAATTCAAATATACCCGGCGGTCTCCTGTACCTGTCCAGGATCCCAATAAAAAAGCCCTGATTCCTCTGTCCCATAGGACGGGACATCATTATATAACCCCCCGGATACCTGAAAGTATCTGGCTTGCTACTGGTTTTGTCAGGCCATTGTGTGCGAGTTCCAGGGTCTCGAATGCCACAGTATTGCTCTCAGCCTTGAGGTCAGGCCCTGTCCATTTGACAGGATAGGCATCGGTAAACTCCCACCACATAACAGGGGTCCTGGAGTTATCCAGCAGGAATATCATCCCGTTTTTCCGTTCTATCTTTCCCTGTATGACGTCTTTGTACCAGGTCCACAGGATGTCCAGGTCTGTGAGTCCATGTTTTAGAGTGAGGTTTGGATACTTGGTGATTTTCGGGAGTTTGTGAACATAATCGTTCACACCACCCTCGCGGTATTCTTCAAATTCTGTCTCAACCTGAAGCCCGGTAACCTCTGAAAACCCCCCTGCTATAATACCATCTATCTCCACCAGAAAATTAAATGACGCATAGGGATCTCTCCTCAGTCCCAGGGCATTTGTTACCAGACTCAACGCTGTGTTAACCGGTAGAATCGGCATATCCTCACCTCCTACTCTTCACTAAGCCTTTTATTGATCTTCGAAATCTGTTCACACCACATCCTCCTTTCCCAGTGTTCCATGCCCATTATCTCTTCGTGACTCCAGTGGAAATAATAAGAGATGAAAGCTACCTCCTCGTAAAGCTGGTCGAGGGGGTAGCTTACTATTCCCCCTGGCCACTCACCTCGACTTCAAACTTGTGCTCGCATTTCGGGCACTTGGTCTTTATCACATTTGCCCCATTTTCATTTATCCTGTTGTAGAGATCCTGCAGATAAGCCAGGTCAGAGACAAATAGTCCTTCTATTACCCGCGGATTAACTGTAGAGAGGCTTCCGAGCTTGATAACGACGCGGGAGAGGAGGATAATGCTGAGATATGCCGGATTCGACTGTACCCTCGGGTCTTTAAGTGGCAGTATCTCATCCGCTGCCGTTGCCAGGCGCATAACTCCTTCCTTATGCAGGTTCCCCTCCCCGTCAACATATCCGTGGGGGAGGGTAAACTCAAACTCTGTCTGGAAACCGCTCATTGTGTCCTCTCCATACCTTCATGAACTATGTCCAGCGTTTCGATTGCAACATCGTTTCCCTTGGCATTGAGATCAGGTGCATCGTATTTGGAAGGCCAGGCCTCCCTGAACTCCCAGCGAGCAGCAGGGTTGCCTTCTTCGTCATGAAGGATTATGGCGATATTCCTCCTTGCATCTCCCATCTTCCCTTGTATCACTTGTTTTCTCCAGTTGAAAAGTTCCATGGAGTCTGTTATTCCCCATTTCAGGGTTATGTTCCCGTACTTGGTAAGTCCTGGCAGTTTCCTGACAGTCGTTTCCTCGTTTCCTTCTCTATATTCAATGGGTTCATTTGTGGTATCAGGTATCGTGCATTCACTAAACCCTGCCTGGACAATCCCATCTATCTCAAGCAGAAACCTAAAGTTCCTGTAGGGGTCATTTCTTGCCATGTTTCATTCACCTCCTGTAATTATTCTGTCACCTCTGACCCGCCTGCCCACTGGGCTATGCGGAAGATGACAAATTCTGCTGGTTTTACGGGTGCGACACCTATAAGAACGATGAGTCTGCCGTTGTCAATATCGTCCTGGGTCATCGTTGTCCTGTCGCATTTTACGAAAAATGCCTCTTCTGGTGTCAGGCCCATCAGTGCTCCGTCTTTCCATACTCTGGTTAAGAACTGAGTAACTGACTGCTTTACCCT
>WAQR01000099.1 GCA_015520145.1 Candidatus Hydrothermarchaeota archaeon | reverse complement strand
TTATAGAATTAAAAAAACAGATGTCCAAGATAATCTGATAAAAATAAAAGAGTGGAATTCATTTCCACTTTTATCGGGATTCTTTGGAGTATTGATAATGCTTTCTTCATTTTTTACCAAAGAAACAGTGATAATTTTTGCATTGGGATTGGCATCATTAATCGTAGGATATCTATCAAAGAAAGCATTGAACCGATTTCATTTATGGGTGATGCTATCCATATTTCTTTTATCAGGATGGTATTTTGAACTAGAAAAGGGTTTGATGGATTATTCCTTCCTATTCTTGGCAACAATGTTTTTAATGTTTTGCTTTTCATATCGAATATGGAGATATGCCCTTTTTGTGGACTAGAAGAATTGATATATAGACATTAGATAAGAAGGAGGTCCAAAAATTAACTCGTCTCCCCAACTTTCAACATCCGGCAAAACTCCCTGTAACGATTTATTAAAGAAAGTCAAAATAATCGCGATCCTGACAAATATCGTGGTGCCTTCAATATACCTCTTTCTAATATTTGTTATCAGGTCTTTTGGTGTACCTGTATCTCACATACCTGCGAGTATCAGGACATATTTTGTTGTAATTTTGTTTATCATGGCCATTTTAAACTTCATGATATACTCCTATTTGAATAACACTCTATTGAACGCTTCAGCAATTAGGCGAGAAATTCAAAAAAGACAAGAACGGTATGAAAAGATAAAAACAAAACCTTTAATAGGGAATTTCGCACAATCACCAGATGCACTACAGTTAATTTTCGGTCGAACGGCTGTTCTTTCTACATTAGTACACTTGCCCGCTTTATATGGTCTGCTTTTGGGAGTTCTAGGAGTAACTATTCCATTTTTAGTACTAATCGCTATTTCAATATTTCAGTTTTACTATCTAATACGTCAGCTTGAAGATATACTCAATTCACCTGTATGTGTTATCCCCTGTGTTATCCATTTGAATGGAACCTTCCAACTTCCAGATGGATATCTCTTTGATCCACTATCTCCAGCTCATACCTGACATCTTCAGGGAAATACCTGAAATAATCTACCCTGTCATCCAGGAACACGACTGCTGCCCTATCCTTCTCGCTTCGTATCGCCCTCCCGATACACTGCAAAACCTTGGTGACCATCGGAAGGACAGAGAGAAGCTGAAAAGATTTTCCAAACCCGAATCTCCCGTCATACATCCTGCCCTTTATCTCCATTTCAAAATCCGGTACAGGAAACGGAAACCCTGCAATAATCACCGTCCCGACAACGCTCTCTTTTACCCCATCGTTTTCAACTGTGTACTCCACGCCTTCAGACAGCTTCCCGCCGGATACTGCAAACACAATCTTTTTCTCATGGTCTCTCAACTCGTCCCAGAACACGTCTGTACTGCTGCTGGACGATGGTTCTTTTAAGGCATCGATGTAATTCCCGACCTCTGTCATTATATCATACGAAGGAAAGAACACAAGCGTTGTTTTTGACGAACTTTTGTAAATCTTTTCAATTTCTGCTGCATACGCCTGCCAGAGCGTTTCCTTTAGTTTCTTCCTTAAACCAATCCCTGTGTTCAACCCGTGCTTTATCCCAAGATAACGGCAGTTCTCCTTTGGAAAGATGTTCGGCAGGCTAAAAGTTTCACAGGCCGTTTCACCATTTAAACCGTACAGGGTCAGATACCCTTCAGGCGGCGATAATGTCCCGCTCATCAACAGGAGTTTTTTTGCCTCTTTTAAAGGGTTTAAGATATCTGAAGGGAACACTGGCTTTAGCAGCAGTCTCCCATCCTGCCTGAAGAATATCCAGTTCCTCTCTCTCCTAAGCCTGAATGCGCTGTCTAAAAATGACGCAACCCTGTAGGTATAGGAGACCTTTCTGCCCCTTTTAAGCCTTCGTTCCAGTACCTCGACCCCTCTGTCATACAGGAATGCAACCTCCCTCCTATCGAGCAGGTCGGATATATCAAGCTCGCTGTCATCACCTTCAAAAATTGCATAGATATTCGAGAAGTCATAATTTATCTCCCTACATGCCAGGTCAAGTGTCTTCCTGCCAAGCGTCCTTCCCAGGATATCCAGGTTCTGGAGGTTGTGTGCCTCATCGATTATTATCAAAATTTCGTCCATATCCTTTCCTATCCTGTCAAGGAACATGCCTCTCAAAAACGGATGGAGCAGATAGAGATACGAGGCAATGACAACATCCGAATAGTTCAAAAGCCTTTGCAGAACAAGATACGGGCAGCCGAGACTGGCGGCTTTTCCAATCAGGCTCTGGTAGCTTGTCAGACTGGAGTGCGCAATCTCTCTGGCGGCACCCTCTATCTTATCGAGATTCTCGTTGAACCGCATCCTGTACAGGCATCCTGTATTCAGTTTACAGAGCTGAAGGAACTCTTCATATCCCACCTCGTCGTTTTTGAATGCCGGGCAGCTATCCTGCTTTGACCTCAGCGGGACGGTCATAAACGGTCTTTTTATATGCTTTGATATCATTGCCATCTCTTTTAGGAATATCTTTGCCTGGGTCTTTGTCCTTGTCAGGACGATTATCCTCTCGCCTTCATCTCTGTCTGCAAGAAACCCGCAGAGCGCTGATACAGACTTCCCGACTCCTGTCGGGATATCGCATACAAGCTTCTCTGACTGGAATATCCTTGATATAAGCTCGTCCTGGAACGGCCTGGGCGTTTTGTATGGAAAATAGGACATCGGCAGTAACATTGTGATACTCCTCACTCTCTACTCACTCTTTACTCATTCTCTACTCATTCTCATACCTGACCTTCGAGACCCCGCCCACCTTCTCCACAGTTATCAGCGTATCTGCTGCGTTCTCAAATTCTTTATCATGGGTTACAACAATTGTCTGCGGGATTGTGAAAAGTTTCTTGATGATATTTACCAGTTCCTGCCTCCTCAGTGTATCCAGGTGTATGGTCGGTTCGTCAAGTATTATAAGTTCCATCGAAGGGCCTGAAATTGCCCTGGCAATCCCTATCCTTAAAGCCAGTGCTGCGGCAATCTTCTCACCCCCGCTTAGCATATCAACACTCTCTTCACCGTCAGCGCAGTAGACCACCATGCCGAAATCGTCTGTCAGCTCGATGTCTGAGTACGGGAGATCGAACCTGTCAAAGACCTCCCTGGTATATCGCTCAACAATGGGTTTTGAATTTATTCTAAGCTCCTTTTGAAGTTGGTCTTTGTGGAAGAGGTTTCGAACCCTTCCAAGAAATTCCACGAATTTTTCCAGCTTCTCTTTCTCCTTTTCTTTTTCTTTGAGTTCGACAAGTTCGTTATTCAGCTTCCTAGCTGCCTGTCTGCCTATCATGATCCTGGACTCAGATCTTGTCTTTTCATCCCTTAGATGCAGTAGGTCTTCCCTCTGTTTTTTAAGTTCGTCTCTTGCCCTTTTCAGTAATTCCGGTACTGACTGAAGGTCAATACCGCGATATGATGATGAAACTTTTAGACGTTTCTTTTCTATCCGGTTTTCGATATCTTTGATATCTTCAATCAGGGTTTCACATCTTTTCAAAAATCTTTCTTTTTCTGGGAGGTTCTTTCTAAGATAACCCTGGGCTTCGATATATCTTCGATACCCTGTTTCAAGGCGTGTCTTTTCCCTCTCTTTCTCACTTAAACGTTTTTCAAGCCCTTTTAATTCCATAAGGCCTCTGGCATTTTCGTCAAGATCGGTTTTAAGTCTTTCTGCCTGTTTTTCTGCGTCTGACAGGGCTTTTATGTTGTTTTCAATTACTTTGAGATTTATGTCCCTGACTTCATTTAATAGGACATCAATATCTTTTTCGTCCTGGACGATTTTTTCAATATCAGATCTGATCTTGTCTATTCTTTTTTTGTTCTCGTTTATCTTTGATCTGTATTCTTCAAGCAGACCTTCTTTGCGCCCGGGGGTGAGCGGATTTTTGCAGACCGGGCATCTTTTGCCTGCACCGATAAGTTCGGTTACAGCCTTTTCGATCTCACTGTTCTGGCCAGAGAGTTCATTTAGTTCCTGCGACAGGTCTTCCTTTTTTTGATTTTGTTCTTTTAGTCTGGTTTCAAGGTTCTTTAGGGTGGTATTCGTGATATCTGCCAGAGTACTGTAGTCCCTTATCTCTGTTTTAAAAAACGTGCTGTACCTTTTGAATGCCTCGCCGACTGATATGACCAGACTTTCGTGTTTCTGGCTCACTTTGTGGAGTTCTCTATCTAGGTTTTTTTCACGTTCTTTGAGCTTGTAGAGACGGTTTTTATCATCTTTTATAGCATCGATCTCTTTTTCTATCTTTACGAATCGGTCTGCTGCCTCCCGGGTGATTTTCATGACCTTCTCATATTCCTCAATATCCCTGACCTTTTCCTGATAATTTGCAAGCTCAACTGCGCGTTCCCGCTTCTTTGTTTCAAGGTCCTTTAATGCCTCAATTTCTGCAACAAGTTTCTCTTTTTCTAGAATGGCGTCATGTTTGATGTCCATATCTCTAATTATGGTCTTCAGTTTTGTTTCAAGAACCCTTATTTCTTCTTCCGTCTCTTTTATCTGCTCTTTTTTCTTTTTAATATCCTCGCCGACTGACCACAATCTTTCAGCCCTGTTTTTGTATTCTCTGATGATTTCCTGCATGTTTTTGTGGGCGGTCTCGAGATCATGCGCCCCGAGGAGTTTTCCTACTATCTCTTTCCTTGAAGACGGTGGTGCAGATATCAGGGTATCCAGTTCGCCCTGCTTGATGTAAATCGCCTTTCCAAATAGTTCGCCTGTTATCCCTAATACAGCTTCAACCTCTTTTGTTATCTCGCCCTCACCTTTTGCCCTGATAACCTCTCTTCCGTCAATGACCTGGTAAAACATACTCCCTGTTGCCCTGCCTTTTCTGCGTCCCCTTTTTACCCTGTACACCCTGCCGTTCTGGTGGAATCTGACAGAGACCACTGCTTCTTCCCTCCCTATCCTTATGAGGTCGTCTGCATTTATATCTTTATTCGGCTTGCTTTTGAACAGCGCATAGTTCACTGCATCGAGTATGCTTGTCTTCCCTGACCCGTTTTCTCCGACTATTACTGAAATCCCCTCATCAAACGTTACCCTGCTTTTCCTGTGAGACCTGAAGTCCTCGATGTCTACTTCCTCGATTATCATGGTGCCGGCCTCCATGTCCTGTAGAACTCGGCGGTTATAGATTCTGCACCTTCAATCCCTTCCCTGCCTTTCCTAAGTTCTCTAAATAAAGCATAGGCAAAGTCCTTTTCACGGGCATTGAACCCGTCCAGGTTTTCGATGAGTTTTTTGATGTCAACGGTCTCTCCGGCAGTGAATATGTCCTCTTCAATCCTCTCTCTTTTGATATCAAGATAAATGACATCTTCTTTAAATTCGTTTACAAGTCTCTGGTAGATCCTGGGGAACTCTTCCACGCGGGATTTGACTTTTATATTTAAAACCGGCTTTGTATCTCTGTCTTCTGGAAGACGTTCTTTTAACTCAGTTATGTCCATGTCCGACTCTATTTTATGGTGTAGAAACGGCCGAATCGAGACATCTACCTTCTCAATATTGAAATCGCTGGTATCAACAATATTGAACCCTTTGCCGTTCTTTTCAAAATCTTTTAGTTCGTCCACCCTCCACATATCTGTCGATCCAGGATAGGAGAGCGTTGCCCCGTCCTTTGTCCCGTCAATGGTGTCTACAATCCTGCTGTGGATATGGCCGAGTGCATAGTAGTCAAAACCCTCTGGAATATCACCGATTTTAAGTTCGTATTCAAGACCGAAGTACTTGTCTATACCCTGGTGGAGCATGATGATCTTTTTATCAAATCCCTTCGACTCCTTTACAATCTCTTTTAATCTTTCTTTTAGTGCGTTTATGTGTATCTTCGAGTAGTAGGGAAGGCCGGCAATGAATATACCTTCGTACTCACGCCACGGGTTTTTTGGGGTTAAAAATTCCACGTTTTTGAATATCCTGTGAGGAGGGACTGCACCTTTTCTTAACAGGATGTCGTGGTTTCCTGCAATGCAGAAAAAAGGTATATTTCTATCTTCAAGTTTTTCCAAAGCGTCCCTGACCTCTACAATGGCTTTGACATGCGGTCTCGGGTCGTCAAACAGGTCACCTGAATGGATTACAAAATCGCACCGCTCAGCAATTGTGTCAACTGCCTGATGGAACGTGCTATAGAAATCTTCTTCTCTAATATCCAGGTTATACTGACGGTATCCCAGATGGGTATCAGCAATATGGGCGAATATCATAGGACTCAATATATATATGGGATTATTTAATATTATTGATTCTAAAGTAAAGTTAAAAGTGATATAGATGTGATATAGAAGTGATATAATGAAATTGCACTCTCAGACGATGCGTGAAATATGGCCGGAAATCGATCCGCTAAGACTTGCATGCGGCCGCTCCATACGTGACCTCACCAAGCCCAGCATACTGGTTGAAAGCGTTTACGGGGAATCCCATCCCGGCAGTATACACCTTGACACACTGATAAAATCTGCAAAACGCGGGATATATGAAAGCGGCGGTGC
>WAQR01000098.1 GCA_015520145.1 Candidatus Hydrothermarchaeota archaeon | reverse complement strand
GATATGAGGGACAGGATTGGAAAGGAACTCGGGGGATACGGCGCCAACCTGGTGCTGTTCCCGGAAGATGGAGAATATATTACTGAAGAACTGAAACTCGATCATCCTTCTATCGGCAGCTATGCTGGATACCTTTATGCAACGTCCAGGGTCAATGACCTGGATGTGGTGATAGCCGGTACTGACCTTGAGGCGGTAAAGGAGATAAGGCCGTGGTGGCAGGTCGAAGGCAGCTGGCCGGGTGAGGGAGACAGTGCAGGGGCACTTGTCGGCATCAATCTCGCAGAAAGGCTCGGCCTGAAAGTCGGGGACAGGTTTAAGATAAATGACAGCACTGTAACGGTAGCAGGGCTGCTGGACACTGGTGGTAGCGAGGACAACCAGGTGTTCCTTGACCTCCACACCGTGCAGGAGATTGCAGGGTTAAACGGGATAAGTATGGTTGAAGTACGCACAGTTGGGGATGTGGACGAGGCGGTAGATTATCTTGAGAGTAATAATAAAAATATCAGGATAAAGAAGGTCAGACAGGTAGCCGAGACTGAAGAGATGCTGCTTGATAAGACCGAACTACTTATGGGTCTGGTAACCCTGTTTGTCCTGGTAGCTGCCTGTCTTGGTGTAGCGAGCACCATGATTACCAGTGTGCTGGAGCGGAGCAGGGAGATAGGTCTTATGATGGCACTGGGTGCTGAGGGCAGGGGGATTGCAGGCATCTTCCTTGCAGAATCAGTGGTTATAGGTGCTGCAGGAGGGATACCAGGCTATCTGCTCGGTCTCCTCCTCTCCCAGTTCATAGGCACAGAGGTATTCTCAGTTGATGTGAGTCCTAAAGCCATTGTTTTCCCTGTTACAATCCTTGTCTCGATCCTCATCACTGCTGTCGGTAGTCTGATACCGATTAGAAAAGCGGTTGAGATAGACCCTGTAATAATTTTGAGAGGTGAATAAACAGATGATTGCTGCAAGAAATCTTATTAAACGATACGGCGATAAAACGTGCGCACTAAATAATGTCAGTTTTGATATCAGGGAAGGTGAGTGGGTAACTATCATGGGGGCAAGCGGCAGTGGGAAGACCACGCTCCTCAACCTGGTGGGCTGTCTGGACATCCCAACAAGCGGTTCACTGCGGGTAAATGGCGTGGATGTGACAAAGCTTGGAAAAAAGGAGCGGACGAGGTTCAGGCGGGAGAATGTAGGCTGGGTGTTCCAGCAGTTCCATCTGATACCGCATCTTAGCGCACTGGAGAACGTCATGATTGCCCAGTATTTCCACAGCATCGAGGACGAGGATGAGGCAAGAGACGCTCTAAGCAGGGTAGGGATGGGGCACAGGATGGATCACCTCCCCTCCCAGCTCTCTGGCGGTGAGCAGCAGCGGGTATGTATTGCCAGGGCTTTGATAAACGAGCCGAAAATCATACTTGCAGATGAACCTACGGGTAACCTGGATGAAGAAAATGAGAAGCATATACTCGACATATTCAGGAACCTGCATAAAGAAGGAAGAACCCTTCTCATAGTAACTCACAATCCAGAGATAGGTGAGATTGGTGAACGGGTTATAAGGATATCACACGGCAGGATAGAATAATCCCATAATATCATCAAACTCATCCCATAAATCCACAGTTCCAGCATTTAAAAAAAGGTACCTTTATATTCCCCTTCCGCCTCCAGTGATGGACAACCATCCCCTCCCCGCAGGTAGGACACCTCACCATCCACGGGTTTAATTCTACCATCCTCTCGACTACCCGCATGTCCTCGTTTTCCACGACCCCCATCATCTCTTTATTTTTCTGTATTTTTTTGTCCATAGGTAAGTTTATTGGCAGGGGAAATATTAATACTTAGCGCTTACTATTTAAACTCATGGAAGTTCGAGGATTCCAGGATTTGATGAAGAGGCTCTACCTTGAGAAGGACATGAGACGGGGTGTGGATAGGACACTCCTCTGGCTCGTTGAAGAGGTCGGAGAGCTTTCAGAAGGGCTTAGAGAAGGCAGGAAAGACGCGATTGAAGAAGAGATTGCAGATATCATTGCATGGACAGTATCTCTTTCAAATCTCCTGGACATCGATGTGGAAGCTGCCCTTATGAAGAAATATCCGGGTCACTGTAGATACTGCACTAAATCTCCCTGCGAGTGTGAGAAATGAGAGTATTCACGAATGCCACAATCCTCTGCGGCGAGGATTTCGAGACAGTCAAAAACGGGTACATTGCTGTTAAAGATGGTGTAATAAAGGAGATTGGAGAAGGCAGCAGCCCATATAAAAACACTGTAGACTGCAAAAGGGGTACAATCTGTCCAGCATTCACAAATGCCCATGTACATCTTGGAGACTCTATCGCCCAGGATATCGGTGCATACGAGTCAATAAAAAAAAGGGTGGGGAAGGATGGAATCAAATTCGAGGTTCTCAAAAGCGATTCCAGAAAGATATGTAAAGGGATTGGCCGTTCTATTAGGGAGATGCGAAAATATGGCATAACAGCATTTTGCGATTTCAGGGAGGGCGGGATTAAAGGCATTGAACAGATAAAAAAGAGCCTGCCAGAGACCTCCAGCGCAGTCATCCTCGGAAGACCTGATGGCGATGACATAGATTCTGTCCTTGAACGGTGTGACGGTATTGGCGTCAGCAGTGTAAATTCGTATCCACCCGAAGACTTGGAACAGATGTCAAGGGCATGTAAAAGGAATAAGAAGTTCCTTGCATTTCATTCATGCGAGGTAAAAGACGATTTTGATAGGGTAATGAAATACAGGCCTGACTTCCTGGTACATCTGACCAATGCAGGGGAAGAAAGTTTAGAAAAGGTTTTTAAAGATAAAATCCCAATTATACTCTGTCCCAGGGCAAATGCAATGCTGGGAGCTGGAATCCCTGATATAAGTATTTTTGAAAATACTCTTACGGCATTTGGAACAGACAATGTCATGGTCAATTCCCTTAATATGTTAAGGGAGATGGAATTTGCCTTCAAGGCTCTAAGGGGTATTAGCAGGGATTATAAGTTTGATGGTAAAAAGATACTACAGGCAGCAACAATAAATGGAAGAAGGGTGCTTGGACTTCCAGACAACACCATTGAAGACGGAAAAATAGCTGACTTTATAATATTTAGAAGGAGAGAATATTTATATAACCCGGTATTAGCCATAATACATAGATATGAAACTGGAGATATCAGAGGGATAGTAAATGTACAAAAATATATTGGTACCCACCGATGGGTCGGAGACCGCAGAATTGGCGATTAAAGAAGCAGTCAGTCTTGCAAAGGCATTGAATTCGAAGATTATCGGGATTCATGTTATAGATGTAACCTCTTATGTCGGGGTAGTAGGTGGAATTGAACCTATTATCTGGGAGACTGTCCAGGGATTGCTGGAGGACGAAGGAAGGAAGGCATTGAATATTATTGAAAAATCCGCCAAGCGTGAAGATATAGAATCCGAGGTGTTTATAAAAGAGGGCATACCTTCAGAGGAGATTATTAATATTTCTAAAGAGAAGAAAGTGGATTTGATTGTGATGGGAACTGCTGGCAGGACAGGGCTTGACCGCTTCCTTCTTGGAAGTGTCGCCGAGAAGGTTATAAGGACATCTTCGTGTCCGGTTATGATTGTGCACAAGTGACTTTTTTTGGAGGTTTCTTAAATGAAAGTTAAGGATATCATGACAGAGAATGTAGTGTATGGTGAAGTACCAGGCAGCGCGTCTGAGGCGTTGGATACCATAATAAAAAACCGCATCTCCGGGATGCCGATTGTGAAAAAAGGTACAAAAGAACTCATTGGTGTTGTAACGAGGCGAGACTTCTCCAGACATCCTGATGAGTCTCAGCTGGCGATATTGATGACCAGGGATGTTACAACCATTCGCCCTGATGCGGATATCAAAG
>WAQR01000097.1 GCA_015520145.1 Candidatus Hydrothermarchaeota archaeon | reverse complement strand
GAAGTATTATAAGATTACGACAAAAGGGGTGAAGCTGTTTGAGGAGGGGATGGAATATCTGTCTGATCTGATCGTTAAATTATCGGCATAGGTTCGTGGATATACCTGGTCAGGCGTAATTAAAACGAGCCCTGAAAAACCCCATATAATCTTCTCGAATTTCTTATAAGGGGTCCTTTCCAATGGAAGGGCTTGCCCATAAACCATCAAAACTTTCCAAATTGAGATGGTCACAGCTAACAGGTATCAGTCACTACAGGCAGGTGTCCAGCCACCCTAGGACGGTGCCCTTGTCCACACCAAGGGCTCTGGTTGCTGTGCCCCTTATCCCTGACGTCTCCATCAGCATTTTGAATTCCGTCTTGCAGCTTAAAATAGAATTTCTTTCCCTCACCCTTCTGACAGCCCCTCACCACCGATACGTCCTATGATAAATCTTATAAATAACGGCCGTAGAAACTATCCTGATGAAAGACATACCATGGAAAGACGCACCATGGAATCTAAAGGAAGTATTTCTTGTCATTTTTATTTCCTACCTAATCATCCTTGCCGCTGCTGTCGTTTTTGATATATATAATATCCAGGTGGATTTGATAGAAACTGCAATAATCCAGTTTTTTTTGAGTTTCTCTATCGTAACTTTTACCCTCCTCTTCCTTAAAAAGCACAATAGAAGTCTAAAAGACCTCGGCCTATTTTATGACCCAAATCTCATCGCCTGCGGCATTGTCCTGGGCATCGTTCTCCTTTTTCTGGAGCGGCTTATCTATTACCTCATAACCCCATACATCGGCTCAAGTCCTCTCCAGGACTGGTTTATAGAGGTGGCTAAAACCTGGGAGGGGTTTTTGATATTATTACTGATAGGATCGATATTTGCCCCAGTGGCAGAAGAGATCTATTTTAGAGGATTTGCATACCCTGCACTTAGAAAGAAGTGGGGGGTAGACAGGGGTATTGTTTTTAGCGGCTTATATTTTGCAATCGCACATCTTGACCCCCAGGCATTTATCCCCGTGTTTCTTTTAGGGATGGTTCTGGCATACGCATACGAGAAGAGCGGGTCACTTCTCCTTGTCATGGCTGCTCACTTCACAGTCAATACAACGACGTTTGTCCTGTCATTTATCGGGATTATATAATATTTAAGTATCAGACCTCTACACCCTCCATCCTGGCCACGGTCTCGACATCTTTATCTCCTCTCCCAGAGAGGTTGACAATGACAGTCTTTCCTTTCAATTCATCTCTGTTTTTCAAAATCCATGCGACTGCGTGTGCAGACTCAAGTGCAGGTATAATCCCTTCCTTTTCAGATAGGACATGGAACGCCCTCAATGCCTCTCTGTCTGTGGCATAGAAATATTTCGCCCTGCCGAAATCTCGAAGCATCGAGTGCTCCGGCCCGACCGCCGGGTAGTCAAGACCCGCGGAGATGCTGTGTGTCGGGAGTATCTGACCGTATTTATCCTGGAGGACATTGGTAAATGTGCCGTGAAGTACACCTTTTTTACCAGCGGCAAATCTTGCTGCATGTTTCCCGCTCTTTATCCCCTCACCTCCTGCCTCTACCCCGATCAATTCTACCTGGTCGTCTTTCAAAAATTCGTTAAATATGCCAATCGCATTGCTCCCGCCGCCGACACATGCAACAATCACATCAGGCGGCCGTCCCTCTTTTGCCATAATCTGTTTCCTGGTCTCCTTTCCGATGACAGACTGGAAATCCCGCACCATCATGGGATAGGGGTGCGGTCCAAGCACCGAGCCGAAGATGTAAAATGTGTCCAGAACCGTTGCGGTCCAGTTCCTCATCGCCTCATTAATGGCGTCTTTAAGTGTGCATGAACCTGATGATACCGGTGTAACCTTTGCCCCTAAAAGACGCATGCGGAATACGTTTATCTTCTGCCGTTCCATGTCTTCAGTACCCATGAAAATCTCACATTCCATGCCGAGTGCTGCTGCTGCGGTTGCGGTCGCTACCCCGTGCTGACCTGCCCCGGTTTCAGCGATAACCCTTTTTTTTCCAATCCTCCTTGCAAGGAGTGCCTGTCCCAGGGTGTTGTTTATCTTGTGGGCGCCTGTGTGTGCGAGGTCCTCACGTTTCAGGTACAGCGTAAACCCCAGGTCTTTACTCAGGTTCTCGCAGTAAGTGAGCGGTG
>WAQR01000096.1 GCA_015520145.1 Candidatus Hydrothermarchaeota archaeon | reverse complement strand
TGAGATATAACATCGCTCATGGAAAGATCGAACCTCTCAAGAGAGCACCTGTCGAGTACCTCACAGTCACTGCATTCCTGGCAGATTTTTACTATCTTATTTTTAAAATCTATGTCCTGGACCATCCCCCTGATAAAATCGAAACCGTTTCCCTGGAGGATCTTGCGTATTGGCTGTGTTATGTGTTTTGGCTCAACACTGCTGGTCGCCACCTCATGCAGCATGGGTTTGTAGAGATGATAATTATTGTAATCCACCAGCACTATTTCAAGGCCTTTTTTAAGTTTCTTTAAATTGATTGCTGTGTAAATCCCTGCAAACCCTGCGCCAAGTATTACGACTTTCATTTTTTACCCCCTGTTTTTTGTATCTCCTGATACTTCATATTTCCATGGACGATTTAGGATGTTACTTATAATATATTCATTACAGTTAGACCTTTTGTACGGATAGATAACAAAGGATAAGATATAAATGACTGCCAGAAGAGTTTATCTTAAACATGAAAGAAAAACAACTCCAATCCAGCGGTCTAATACCGGTCTAATACGAGATTGCATCTCACGCATACTTAAAACTTCCGTTGGCAAAATATCCCGACAAGCTCCTGTCCTGGTTCGACTAAAAGCAAGGCGAGCGTCACGTGTGGTATTTCTCGGCAAGATGGAAGATGTGATGGTTAAGGTGAAAGGGAGGCATGACCCGTGCATACTGCCGAGGGTTTTGCCTGTCCTGGAGAGCATGCTTGGCATGCTTGCACTGGTCCTTGCAGATCATGCCATCAGAGGCGGGTTTATAAGAAGGGGAGCAGGAAAACTTAAATCCTTATTGCGCTCATCCTTGTGTTTTTCGTGCCTGTAATAACAATATCTGTTATTGAGAAGGAAGAGTAATAAGGAAGAGTAGAAGAGTAAAGGCAGAGTAAAAGAGTAAGAAGATATGAGAGATGAAAAAATATTATTTGTATTTAGGTCTGGTTATTTCACTGGCAGTAATCACAAGGTTCTCATATTTCACGATACATGGCCTGTGGCCTGATGAGGCCCTATATGCCGGGGCAGCATTTTCTCTTTATAATCTAAAAGAGCTCTCGTTTAATTATGAGGTCTGGGAATTTCATCCACCTTTATTCATCTTCTCACTCGCCTTTTCATATCTTCTGCTGGGATTCTCTGATTTCGCTGCAAGAGTGGTTACACCTGTCTTTGGAGTATTTTCTGTTATTGCAGTATATTATCTGGGGTCGTGGATTCACAGCAATAAAGTCGGAGTCATCTCTGCCTTCTTTGTGACCGTCCTGCCACTTCACTGGTTTTTAAGCGAAAGGATCTTGCTGGATGTTCCGTTTACAGTGTTCTACACCCTGGGGATAGCGTTTTTTTATCGCGGCTATGAAGAAAAAAGGACAGGATATCTTACAGCATCAGGGATTTTTATTGGACTGGCCGGATTGACCAAGGAAGCCGGAGCGATAATATACCTGGTTCTGGTCATCTACCTGATAATGAGGGAGGGAGGTCTTAGTTGGGTTAAAGATAAAAGCCTCCAGATACTCTTTTTGGTATCTTTTCTAATACAGGTTCCATGGTATATACGCAATTTGATGGTATTCGGGAAACCTGTACCGCACGCAGAACCTTATATCATCTTTGGTGGAAGTACGTTCTATTATCTAATCCAATTGCCCTACTTGCTGACCGTCCCATTGCTTCTGGCGCTGCTTTTGGGCATATATTTCTCGTTTAAGTTAAAAAAGAGACAGGATCTATTTTTGATTCTCAATATTCTCGTGTTCCTGGCAGTGATAACCTACTGGCCAGAAAAAGTACCCAGGTATTTCCTTCCAGCCGTCCCTTTTATTTCCGTTCTTGGGGCAATGGGTATAAATGAGTGGTCAAAGCTGATAAAAAGTGAACATCCAGGGATTGCCACGTCGTTAATGATGATATTCATCATTATTACAGGGGTATATGGTCTGGCTGAGGGCAGGGATCTGATATTGAGCAAGGCCCAGGATTACCAGGGTTATGACCGGGCGGGTGAGTGGCTGGTTAAAAACACACCAGAAGATGCTTTGATAATAACCTCGGCATATACCACGGTCCATTACTACTCACATAGAAAATCCGTTGTGTATCCTGAGGATAAAGATGGACTGATAAAGATTTTAGAGCAGGCTAATCGGTCTGGTAAAAGGGTATTTTTAGAAGTGGACATCTGGAGTCCGAGGCCAGACTATTTTGATGAGATTCTGGGGTCTGAAAATATCAACCTGGTTTTTCAGGTCACCAGGGGGTCCCGTGACACTCACAGGATATATGAGTACAACGGCTAATTTTTTATATCTGCGTAAATATAATATCTGTGATGTCTGAAATTGTGGTAATAATGGGGACAAGAGCGGAGATTATAAAAATGTCCCCGATTATTCGAAATATGGATAAAAGAGATACAGATTACTCCCTTGTTTTCACAGGTCAGCATTTTGATCCGAATATGAGCTATGATTTTCTAAATGATCTAAAAATTAGAGAATTTGATTACGACCTCAGGGCATGCAGGCACGGCATGGAGTATGCAGAGGTGATTGGGAGGATAATGATTTTATTAGAACCTGTTTTACAAAGAGAAAATCCAAAAATTGTGCTGGCACAGGGAGATACGAACAGCACGGCAGCAGCGATTTTTACTGCATTAAAGAAAGGCATCCCATCCGGCCACATCGAGGCGGGACTCAGGGCATTCGACTGGAAGATGCCAGAAGAAGTCAACAGGATACTGGCAGATCACAGTTCCCAGCTTTTATTTGCACCAACAGAACTCTCGGCAATAAACCTTGCAGAGGAACGGGTTAATCCTTGGACAATATTTGTTACAGGGAATACAATTGTCGATGCCTGTAAAATGTATTTCCCATTAGCAGCCAGGTCCAGGATATGTGAGGAATACGGGCTGGATGATTTTATAATTGTATCAGTACACAGAAGGGAGAATATGGTTGAACGGAAACTGAGAAACCTGGTGAAGGCCATGGGAGATATTGGGGAAAATATTGTATTTCTGATGCATCCACTGACCAAAAATAAACTGGCTGAATTCAATCTGTGGTCCAGGCTCAATAAGCTAAAGAATGTCGTGACCCTTGAAGGCCTGGACTATTTTGATACCTTAAAACTGGTATGGAACTCAAAATTTGTTTTAACAGATTCTGGGGGGCTTCAAGAAGAGACGCTGGTTTTGGATACCCCATGTGTCACGTTAAGGGAAAATACAGAAAGACCAGAAACACTTCAGGAGAACAATATGTTATGTGAATTAAAATATACAGATATCAGGCATGCTATCTCGACTATTGAAACAAAGGACAAAAAGAGGTTAAACATTCCAAATGTCCTGGGCGATGGAGATGCGGGGGAGAAAATAGTGGATATAATTAAAGAAAAAAAAGATAACCTGGAGATACTCAGCTCGAATTTTTTAAAATATAAATATTTTAAACCAGGTATTTTAAAGATAGATGAGGATATACCCATAAAAGATATAAATAAAAAAATTTTTCCTGGATACGTTGTCAGCATCTACAGGGATGACAGGGCGTTGTTCCCACAGGGAAATCTCATACTTAAAAGAGGAGATATTGTAAGAGTTGTCGGGGGGAGGACATGATATATCTGCTGCTTTCGCTTATAACGTCGTTTCTGGTTACATATTTTCTTGTCCCCAGGCATATCGAGAAGCTAAAAAAATTGAAAATGCTTGAAAAAGATGTAAACAAGGAGGATTATCGAAAGGTTCCTGGATTTGGTGGGCTTACAATCCTGGCAGGGTTTATTATCGGGATATTTGTGTCTCTGTACTTTATGAAGGATATGGAGGCAGTTAAACTTTTAGGTGCAATATCTGCCGTACTGCTATTCTCTCTTGTTGGTCTTGTTGACGATGTCCTCAGGCTTACAAGAAAAAAACTGTTCCTGACATTTTTTCCTGCCCTGCTTTTATTGGCCGCGGGCATTGTGGACCCGTTTATCTCTCTCCCTATTAAAGGTGTGATCACCATAGGTATTCTGGGATGGATTTTGATCCCTGTCTTTGTTATGGCAACAGCAAATTTTACCAACATGCTTGCAGGGTTTAATGGGCTGGAAGCAGGGACCGGGGCAATAATGGCATTCTCCCTGCTCATCTGTACATTGATACTGGGCTATCCCCAGGCACCTATGGTTGCTCTTTTACTTTCGTCACTTCTGGGGGCATTGCTCGGTTTTCTGCCTTATAATAAATATCCTGCAAAAGTCTTTCCAGGTGATACCGGGACATATCTAATTGGCGGTGTCATCGGTATAGCTGCGAGTATCGGGGATATCAAATTACTGGCGGTTATACTCCTGATACCTCACATCCTGGATGCAACGCTAAAATTTCTAACGGGCGGGATCTTGCAGGAGAACAGCTATTATCCGCCAGAGTTTCTGGCCGATGGGAGGCTTACGATAAAGAAAGAGGCGATGAGGGAGTATAATTCTCTTCTGCGGGTGATTTTGACAAAAAGGCCGATGGGAGAGAGAAGTATAGTTAATTTGATGCTGGTAGTGGAAGGTGTCCTAGGATTAGCAGTTATATGCATATCTTTGATAATTAGAGGTATAATATGAAAATTGGCTTAATCACTATGGATATCCCTTATACAGGCGGCTCAGAATATGTGATGTACGAGCAGGTGAAATATCTAAATGAGCAAGGGCACGATGTCGAGATTTACTGTACCTGGTTTAACATGAACGATATAAATTTGCAGGAGTATGCCAGGGAAATGAAAATAACAGAGTTCTGGAAACCGTTCCCGTCTCCTGTCTTAAAGTCAACAATAAATGCGATAATGCCAGTAAAATTATTATTTCTCTGTAATCTTGAAGTGATGAAGGGCTGCGATATTCTGATCGCACATAAATATCTCTCACAGTATATAGCATCAAGAGTGAAAAAGAAGTACAGGATACCTTTCATCTGGTATTGCCATACACCATTAAAACCAGCTTATGGTATCTCAAGAAGGCAACACAAGAAAATCTTGGAATATCTTTTTAGCATAGTAAAAAAGGAAGATCAGGAAGGCGCATATTCCTCGGATTTCGTGTTTGTGAATTCAAAATTTAATAGGGATGAAATGTTTTTTAAGGCTTATCCTCATTTTCCAAAAGATAAAGTGGAGGTTTTATATCCGCCGTTTAAGGGATATTTTGATTATGAGCCCAGATATGGGAAATATGTCCTCTGTGTGGGGAAGATACTGCCTTCAAAAAATCAATTGCTGGTAATTGAGGCTTTAAATAAGATCAAAGAGGATTTATCATGTTCTGGTTTTAGAATTGTTTTTGTAGGAGAAATCCAGGATCAAATATATTACAGAAAAATCAAAAATAAGATTAAAGAATATGGCATTGAGGATTTGGTAAAATTTACCGGTTTGGTAACGGAGGATGATATAAAAGATTATTATTTGAATTGTGCGTTTGGGATTTACTCACCAATAAAAGAAGATTTCGGACTTGTTCCTCTGGAACTAAATTCCGCCGGGAAGATATGTCTTTCCATCGATGAGGGTGGCTGTAAAGAAACTACTCCTGACAGATACAGATTTTCCAATGCAAATGAGTTAGGTAAACTTTTATTAAATACTGTGAATATGACTGTAGAAGAAAGGAGAGAAGAAGGAAAGTATCTGAGAGAGAGAGCAAAAAATTTATCTGTGGGGCATTTTACAGGATTATTAGAGAGAGTAGAGGAGTTGACAGGTAGCAGATGAATGTTCCTGAGATATAATATCCCCATGGTTGAAAAAAAGCTAATAAGGAAAGGGGTCAATAGATGAAAATCTTGTTAATATCACCATATATTCCATTACCTGTAAGTGGGGGAAAAATGAGGGTATATAATATATTAAAAAATCTGGTCGAGATGGGACATAACGTCCATCTTATATGTTTATATTCAAATCTTGAGAAGGATTACAAGATAGAGTTTAATAAAAAAAGTCCTATCCAGACAATTACATATATCGAGGTTCCGAAGATATCATTTTTCAGGAAAATATATTACATCGTAGTCAAGAGGACTCCGAGTTTTTATTTCGCATTCTCCTCAATAAGACATAAAATCTGGAGCATAATTCAGACATTCCAGCCAGATGTAATCCATGCAGAAGAATTCATTGCAGGGATAGCAGTACCGCCAGAAGTAACATGTCCCAAATTTATATCTGAACATAACTTCGAATCAGAAATTTATTCTGAAATAGGCAATTATTATTCAGGATCTATATATCCATGGAGCATAAAAAAGAATATAGGTAATATTCTCACAAAATACAATTTTAAGAAAATCGAACTCGATACCCTTAGTTATTTTGATCATATCTTCTCTGTTTCAATAGACGACAAAGATAAACTTGTTAATGCAGGTGTTCCAGCAGACAAGATTACAATAGCTCCAAATGGTGTAGATCTGGCATACTTCATGTCGACAAAGGAACAGGATCCAGGACCGACCATTTTATTTATGGGGAATCTTGACTACTTCCCAAACCAAGATGCGACCCTAACCTTTTACCGTTGTTGTTTTCTAAGATTGAAGAGAGAACTAGATAATCCCAAGTTCTATATCGTTGGACCTAACCCCCCAAAGATAATTAAATCTCTTGAAAAAGATTCCCAGATCACTGTTACAGGTTTTGTAAAAGATGTACGAGAATTTATTTCTAAATCAAGTGTCTGCATAGCCCCAATAAGGTATGGTTCAGGAACAAGGCTCAAGATACTGGAGTACATGGCAATGGAGCGGCCAGTGGTTTCTACAACAAAAGGTGCAGAAGGTCTAAATACTACAAATGGTAAGAATATTATCCTGGCAGATACTGATGAGGAGTTTGTTAGAGGTATCGTTAAGATACATAAAGACAAAGACTTTGCAAAAAAAATCGCTGAAAGCGGGAGAAGATTTGTAGAGGAAAATTATGACTGGAAAGTAATAGTCAGGGATATGGTTAATGTATATGAATCAATGAGGAGATAGATGAATATTCCCTATGATAAGCATAATAATTCCATCCTATAATCGGGGAAATGTCCTTGAGAAGACGCTACCATCTTATCTAAAACAAAAGCATGTAAAAGAAATAATCGTGGTAGATGATGGTAGTATCGATAATACAGGGGGGCTGATATCAGAGATAGCAAGAGTAGATGAAAGGATAAAATACCTCCGGCACGATTCAAAGAGAGGGGCTCCGGTTGCTAAAAACACCGGGATGCAGCGCGCAACAGGGAAGTATATACTCTTCGGGGAAGATGATGTCTTCCTTGACGATAATTATTCATCTCAGCTCCTCGAATGTATGAAAAAGAATGATGCAGATATTATTGCTGGAAGACTTATCTATTTAATCACTTTTAAACAAAAAAATGAGGAGTTAGAGAGATGGAACAAAATTAAGATGCCTCTGATAGATAAAAGTCTTATAAAAGGAAATTTTAGTATTAAAACTCAAAATGATATAGGAACTATCTTTTTGCATTCATGCTTTCTGGCACGGGCAGAGGTTCTGGACGGCCTTTACTATGACGAGAATTATCAGGGGAATGGATACCGGGAAGAAACAGATATCCAGGTAGCTGCTGCAAAGTTAGGATATAAAATCTTCTTCTGTCCCCATACAGCATGTTTCCATTTTCCCAGACAACCTACACGTGGGAGCGGTCAGCATGCGATAAATAGATTTGCCTATCAATATTGGACTATTAAGAATAATCATTATTTTTTGAAAAAACATTATCCATTTTTTAAAAAAGAGTTGCAGCTCCAGGCAGGGATACTAAAATTAACCGGAAGATTGGCATGCCATGAAATAAGATCTCATCTGCTACCTTCAATTATTAACGACATTTTGAGGTACATTCAACCAGGAACGAGCAAAAAATGAATATCGCGATCGTATCACCTTATACGCCACCTGAGAAGGGTGCAGCAGTGACCAGAGTTATGAGCTTTGCGAATTATTTTCAAACGCATGGCAATGAAGTCGATATTATCACCCCACAAAGAGAATGGCTTCATGATGGGGTTAGAGATACCAGAGTGATCCCATATAGGGGTAAGATAGATTTAGTAAAACTTTTCTGGAAAAAGAAATATGATGTTGTTCTGGCAACAACCCCTCCTGCTACAGTGACATTTGATTCGCTAGTAGCGAGCAAGATTAATCGGATACCATTGATCGTGGACATCCGTGATCCATGGAGTTATGCAGAATGTAAATTGGGATACCTATCTACTTCTTCAATGTCTTACAAAAGACATCTATTGTTTGAAAAAATTTCATACAAATATGCAGACAAGCTTTTTGTCGTTTCTCCCACCCTCAAAAATTTAATAAAAAGCCTGTTTAAAATAAAAGATGAACAATTTTCCATAGTACCAAATGGTGTAGATTGTGATTTTTTCTATAAAGATATCAGAGAGGGAAAAAAGTTCCGGGATAGGTTGGGGATTAAACGATCGTCCCCTGTGATAACATATGTAGGTCTACTTGGTGCCGAAAAAGAGCTTGACAAATTTTTAGAGTGTTGTGGGTATGGGATCGTATCCACTTTTGATGCACATTTGGTATTTGTTGTATTGTTAGACAGATATTCCGAAACACAGGCAAAGAATCTAGAAGAGATCACGTGTGAACTTGGTATTGAAAGCAATTTTCATATGCTTGGCCCAGTTGAATCTAAAGATGTGCACAAATGTCTCTCGGCAGGAGATATCGGTCTAAATCCGCTATCTGATGTAATGGATTATTGTTTTCCTGTCAAAACACTCGAGTACTTATCCTGTGAACTTCCATTGGCATGTAAGGCTCCAACTAACGGGTCATTGCATAATTTCCTACAGGAATATGATGTGGGATTCTTTTCAAATTCATGGAGCGAATTTAGAGACAAGCTATACTTCGCTTTGGAGGATCTAGACAATTTCAAAAAGAAAGGTACACAAGGGAGATTGATAGTTGAGAGATATTTTACGAGGGAAAAAGCTAATGACGTTGCGCTAAAGGAGATACAAAGGTTATTAGGACTGTGATATCGTGCTTGCGATTGCATTGATTACTCCATATGGAAGTTTACAGATTAGAGGTGGGGTAGAAACCTTTAATGAGTACTTGAGTAAAGTATTCCCTAATATAAGTATAATTGATTATAATCTCTCTGAAAATAATTCTTATTTATCCAATATCCCCATTCCATACATGGAAGAACCTAAAAGGGCTATGATTTGCGCGAAATATTTTTTAAAATTACACAAAAAAGATAAATTTGACGTCGTCTTTGTTAATGGGATGTTTGGATGGTATTTGGCTTTAAGAAAACCAAATATCCCTGTGGTCAATGTATTCCATGGTAACTATGCAGGGCTTGCAGATCATGCTTCACCTGACCGTGGTCTAGGTTATTTCGTGACCAAATATATAAATGGAACATTTGAAAGGCTCAGTGGTCAAAACAAGGAAGTTATTACGGTATCCAGGTTCGTCAAGGAGCAAATAAAGAGATATTACGGCATTGATAGCGTTGTGATTCATAACGGTATAGATATAGAAAGGTTTAGACCGATACCAAAAGAAGAAGCAAGAGTGGAATTGAATCTACCTGAAGAGAGCCCTATCGGTATTTTTGTTGGAAGACCTGAATATGCTAAAGGATTTGACATCTTGCTAAAAGCCGCTGAAATGAACCGGGATATTGTTTTTCTATGCGTTACCGACTTGGAGATTAAATCTCTTAGAAAAAATGTGATCATTCGTTCCAGTGTCCCCAATGTGGAGATGTATAAGTATTACTCTGCATCTGACTTCTTAATATTTCCATCAAGGTTTGAAGGATGTAGTTATGTCCCTCTTGAGGCGATGGCATGTAATCTGCCAATTATTGCGAGTAATACGGGATTATTTTATGAGATCGATTCATCAGATCTTGGTTATGTGATATCTTCGTATGATCCTTTAGATTATGTTAAAGCCATTGAAAATATCCTTTCTTCTGAAAAAAACATTAAATCAAGACAATTTATTAAAAAAAACTTCTCATTTAAGATTTTTTCTAAGAATTATAGAGAGTTCGTGAAAAATTTGCTAAAAAATCATGAAGGTAATGGGAGATGAAAAAAGATAAGATTCACATAATTTTTAAAGAAGGTTGTATAGATAAACTCTTTGTTAATAACCAGAATATTATTAAAACATGGGGATTTGAGACTGCTGATATGTCATCTTTTTTTAGTGTTTCAGGAGGAGGATATAGGAATAAAATACTCAAGAAAACCACCAATATTTCAGATACAAGACATGCAGCAGATCTTATTGTTCAAATGCACGGTGGGACATGGAAATTAAATATCGATGAAGAAATAAAAGGCAATAAGATTATCAGAGAACACCAGCTCACTACACTTGAGGATTCTTGGGTTATGGATTTTGTCTCAAGGTTCCAGTTTAAAAAAGAATTTTTTGATAAAGCAGTAATCGATGATAGAGAATATATCCACAAAAATACAAATATTTATTATCAATATCATGTCAATGAAGCCAGATTGATTGGCAAAGATTTTAATGTAATAGTCAGGACTAAAGAAGCAATTTCAACTGATAAATTTAAATTATATACCTATGTGAGGGACTTCAATGATGTCTGGGTAGTCCACGCCCGCTTAATGCCGAAGGAGTGGGATAGAGAGATTATTAAGATCTGCAGGTCTTGGTATAATAAAGCTATTCCCCAATGTATAAGTGAGATATTACTCAGTTCAGGGACAATAAGAGATTTTCTATGGTATCGAGGAGAAAAGAAGCAGGCAAATTTTCCATTAAATGCTTATGCACTGGTTAAATTAAAAAAGGGGGAGAAATTACAATTAATAACTGAGACAAAAATTGTTTTCAAGTAGAAGAATAGTGATATTCGAGTACTCTGTCGTATAACTCGTATAACTCAATTTTGTTTCCTAATCAGTTCCATGATTATTTCTCTCTCTTTTGTCGTGATTATCTTAAATTTAAGCTTTCCTGGGTATCTTCTCCACACAAAGATGATTAATAATAAACTAAAAAAAGAATATCCCACAATATTTCCCACAGCAGTTCCAATGGAACCGTATAAATACGTCAGGATAACATATCCCAGAAACGCTATTACACCGCCTGGGAGATACACCTTGAAAAAAGTCTCTCGCAAACTACACTTTGCGGCAATTAATGACATCAATGGTCTTGATATATTTAGGATTGTAACGCCTATAACTATTATGAATGTGTATAGATATATCTCTTCTAAATGCTTTGGAGTAAATAAAATAGCTATTATCCATCTCCCGAATAGTATGAAAAAAATCAACTGTGCCATTGCTATGATAAAGGAATATTTTATGATTATGCCCATCAGCAGGCCTTCGTTTTTTTTATCACCGATATTTGACAGGCCAACCATCACAGATTTTTGGATTATCTGAGGCACGAAAAAAAAGAAATTTGCAATGGATAATGCAATGGTATAGTCTCCGATAACTGTAAAGGTGGCGAAAAAACCGAGAATCGCTGTATCAATACGATATATCATATATGTAATTGCCCCATTCATGTGCTGCCAGAATGCAAAGTCTGTGATACTGAAGTTCAATACACGAAAAATTTCCCTGGTGAAACAGAATCTGAAAGAAAAATATTTTCGTAGCAGGAGATACCATATAACCATCGTTATCGCAGACGAAATAAAAGACAAAAAAACGTAAAAAAGAATGGTTGGACTAAAGTATAGTAGCAAAATGAGGCCAAGAGAAAGAGCATTCATAACGAAGTTGACGGACATGGCAGTTTTCTGTTTAAAATCAACATAGAATAGTTCCTTGATTATGCTCGTAAATAATCCCATGTTGAAAAATAAAGCCGCAGCTAAGAACACTAATACGACAATCAGGTTTTCAAATTGCCAGTATAAATATAGTGAAACTATACTGGCCATAATCATCGTGGCTACAGTCCTAATAAACCAGAAAATCATGAACGACGTGATATATAGGTGTACACGGTCCTTTATTTTTGGGAAATCTCTAAGCAGGATGGTTTCGGGGGCAATAGATAGGAAGTTGAAAATGACGAGATAGCCAGCGACAAGACCGATTATTCCTACATCGTCCCTAGGTAGCAATCGAACAATTACAACAAATGAAATTATGCCAAATAGACGCGAGAAGATCTGGTCAGTAAAGCTGTATGCGGTCAGACCAACTAACTTATTTTTAAGGCTCATCAACGCTACCTCTCAGTCAAATACTACTTTAACAGTCCTCTCCAATACAGCGCCTTCACCGAAGGAGATGCCCATTATATTCTCCCTTAATGCCTTCAATCTTCCCCTTGCACAGTAAAATTCTCTGCTATCGATAAAACAGGGGGTTGATGGGATCACTACAGCTACAGCGTTATTATACTCTGTTTCGAATATGTTCTCTTCAACTCGCTCCAAGTTAAAAAAATACAAGTTAATAGGATAAAATTCCTCAAATGATATCTCTTTTTTAAATGTTGTCCTGTCGGTTAACTTGAAGCCCTCCTCTGTGAAATCAAATTCCCGAGTAAAATTGAGATAGGTGGAATTCACAGCGAGAGAATTCTTCTTTACAGTATATTTGAACTCTCTAAAATATATCTCCTTTTCTTTAGTTCTGCCGAAGGGTAGAGGGATATGTTTTATTGAATATATGCTGCTCTTGAATTGTTCTCCACCATAGCAGGGAAATATAGACTCATTTTTATAGCAGACGTACGGGAAGGGTTGGTCATTGGTCCAGTGCCCACCGGGTTTGCTAACAACTGCTTTGTATTTCTCTGATGAGTAAATAATATAGTCTTCCAGGCTGCCGTTGGTTACTGTTGAGCCTCTAGAATCTGCCTTTAGTTTATCGGACGAGTGGCCATCTGAGATAGTTACTTTATGAGCTCTCATGAGGTAAGCCCCCAGGAAGGGTAAGTAATCAAAGAAGTTATTGTAGGCATACCATCCAAGAAACCGTGTGTCTTCTGTGTCGATTTTATTAGGATAACCTATTTCACCCTCTCGTAGAACCAGGGGAAACGACCCATCTGTCCTCTGAAACTTCAACAGATATGAGAAGACTTTTCCGGCATTTTTTTTGTAAAGTTTGTTTCCAGTTATCTTATGCGCGAATTCCAGGATAAAAATCAATGCGCCATATCCAAGAATCTGTTCCTGTCCCCTGCCGATATATAGTGTATCTCCATTGGGCATTATGAAATTAGAAATGAAGTCCACTCCACTTAGGAATTTATATTTATATTTCTTATTATCAGTCAACTCGAAGAGTTCCCCGATGAGAGCGGTAGAAAAGCAGTGATATTGAAATGACCTAGCATAATCTTCATCAAAAAAAAAGCCTTCTTTTTGCCTTGAGAGGCTGTTATTAATCTCTAAACTTGCTTTGATGTTATCAAACACTCTCCTCCGGTACAGCCTAGTTACAGCCCTCAAAAGTATCCAATTAGTTACTTTGGTTCCTCTAAATCTTGAATTTTTAAGTAGGGTGAATGCTCTTGTATCGCCGGTATTGTTGTAGTAGTGGCATAGGGCATAGTTGTTAAATTCCCAGTGAAATTGCGGGTCAGATTTATCTTTTCCTTCATAGTAACTCATCGCCTTTTCGATATTCCTGCTAAAATCTCTTCCAAAACAACTCCAAAGGAATATAGCAAATGTTTCACCATAGAATGACCTCGCAGGAAAACTCCCTCTATTCGTCTGCTTATTAGCCAGATACTTGGCTATTCTTTTAGAGACTTCCTGGTACGACTTATGCATTATTTTATATCTTGTTTTATATTACTTTAAAAGCTTGCTGTCATCTTGGAGTATATCTTTTAGAGATGCTCCCGTCGTATTTCAGGGGCATAAAATCATAGAAAAGGACGTCTAAGTCATTCTATAAACATAAACCCCACCATTTAAATATTCTAGCTCAAAATGTTCCAGATTCTTTCCATATCCAATACCTGACAGCGGCAAAAGCTGTGGGAGTAATTTGTCTTTCATCCCGGAATACTCCAAATCTTCCAGATAAAATACATCAAATCCGTTCTCTTTTTCTTTGATATAGTAGTGTCTTAATCCCAGTTTTTGGAGTGACCGTTCTATATTTTCAGTGGTAGTATTCTTTTCGATTAAAGTATACCCCACGACTAAAGAATCGTTTGCAATTCGATTCATAGACCAGGCTGCCATAAAATCGTTAGTACTCACGAGTACGAATATAGGTACTTTTCCTGGGACATAGTTTTTGATTATATCAAGTGCTTCAGTCTCATTTGAACAGAACATCCTTGCAATATCGATGTCTCTTTGAATATCTAAATGGCGTCCGTCGACCACAGTTCTTCTTTGAGAAACCGTCTGTATCCAGTATCCATAATCCCACCAGGAGATAACTACACTGTCTTCTGGTGTATTGAGATTTACCCAGTTTAAAGCGTCCTCCCAGTCATCAGACATCCAGGTATCAGGGTTATCTCTGATGCTCTCTGCGGATATCTTTCCGCTCCAGAACAATAAAAGAATCAGTACAGATAAAAAAAGTATCCGGATATCCC
>WAQR01000095.1 GCA_015520145.1 Candidatus Hydrothermarchaeota archaeon | reverse complement strand
GAGGCCATCCAATTAACGCTCTCAAAACCCCGTTTTAAACCCGTTTTAATTGGACAGCCCCTCTTTTGCAGACATTACATACATATAGAGATATTTTTCTCCTGCCAGACATACACCTTTAGAACAACACACATTTAGAACCGAAATCTTCTTTAAGCATGATATGTATAGGGATATATCTCGATATCCTGGCAAAGGTGGCAGCAGAGGAGGTGACAGAATGGATATCAGAATCGAAGATGGCATCATTGTAACGATGAACAAGGGACGGGAAATACTAAAAAACGCTGATATCGGCATAGACGGCAATAGGATATGTGAGATAGGAGATGTAAAAGGCGAGGCAGATTTTGTAATCGATGCCAGAAATAAAATCGTCATGCCAGGACTCATAAACACTCACACACACCTCCCGATGACACTTTTTAGAGGAATTGCAGACGACCTCCCGCTGATGAGATGGCTAAAAGAGGAGATATGGCCTATTGAGAGCAAACTTACAGCCAAACACGTCTATGCAGGATCTCTGCTCGGGTGCCTTGAGATGATAACGACCGGTACGACCTGTTTTAATGAGATGTACTTTCACATGGATAAGGCCGCCAGAAGTATTGACGAATCCGGGATGAGGGGTGTTGTCGCTTATGCGATGTTCGATTTTGGTGATACAGGAAAAGTAGATTCCATGATAAAAGATGGCAGAAAAAAGATAAAAAAATATAACAAAAAGAATAAGAACAACGGTAGCAGGGAGAACAGGGTAAGTGCGTCTGTCGGTCTGCATTCTCCCTACACATGTTCAAAAGAGCTGTTAAAAAGGGCAAAGGAGATGGCAGACAGGCTGAAGACCATGGTTCATATCCATGTCGCAGAGACGCAGGAAGAGGTTGAAAACACGAAAAAAGACTGGAATCTCAGGCCGTTCGAATACCTGAATGAAATAGGAGTCTTAGATAAAAATGTCCTGGCAGTACACTCTATCTGGGCAGACAGAAAAGAGATAGGGCTCATAAAAAAGAATGGGGTGAAGATCTCCCACAATCCTGTAAGCAATATGAAGACCGCTGCTGGTGTTGCCAATGTACCGGAATATATAAGAAACGGGATTACAGTCTCTCTCGGGACAGACGGTGCGGCCAGCAATAACAATCTTGACATGTTTGAGGAGATGAAGGCATGCGCACTCCTGCACAAGATAAATGCAATGGATGCCGGTGTAGTCCCTGCAGAAAAGGTTCTGGAATTTGCAACGATAAATGGCGCAGCAGCACTTGGAATGGAAAAGGAGATAGGTTCTATTGAGGTAGGGAAAAAGGCAGATATCATCCTTGTTGACCTGGACAGACCGCATCTTGTCCCGCTGTCAAACCCGATTTCGCACCTGGTATATTCTGCAAGAGGGAGCGATGTTGATACTGTGTTAGTAGACGGCAGGGTTTTAATGGAGAACAGGGAGCTTCGGTCCATTGATCAAAAAGAGGTACTAAAATTCGCAAACGAACAGGCAAAAGACCTGCTTGAAAAGGCAGGGAAAGAGGACAGATTATTCATGCATTAACCTCTCTCCCCGGCACACACCGTCTTCCCCCAAATTCTTCCCCCAAAATATAAATATAGCAAGCACAAGGAATATATAATATCAAGGCCGGAGGTACTTTTATGGCAGAAAAGGTCATGTTATGTGAAGACTGTGGAAAGATGTTTCGTGTTGAGTATGATCTGACTAAAATCGATGAGCTGATCTGCCCAAGCTGTGACGGCATAAATATTGTAAGCATATATAAACAACAAAATAAAATAGGATTATAGTCATTTTGAGATCATGAGACGGATTAAAGTCAAAAACCCGGAAAGATGCATAGGATGCATGGGATGCGTTTTTGCATGTGCCAGGACCAGGTATGGTGTTATCTCAACTGACCAAAGCGCAATCAAGGTCAAGACCCAGGGAGGAATTGAGACCGAATTTGCGATAATCGCATGCCGTGCGTGTAGGGATCCTGCATGCGTCCACGCATGTCCTACAGGGGCACTTATGCTAAAAGATGGAAATGTGCGATTTGATGAAAAAAAGTGTACAGGATGCAGGAAGTGCGGCGAGGCATGTCTTGTAGGAGCGATTACATTTAATGAGGACAATAACATGCCGATAATCTGCGTCCACTGCGGGAACTGTGCCAGGTACTGTCCTCACGATGTCCTGGAACTTGAGAAGATAGAGGTGGCCTGATAATATATGGATGTCCTTTACATAGACCTGGATAGAGAAGAGTTTAAGATAAAAGACCGCCACGACCTCTTTGACAGGTATATCGGCGGATGCGGAGTCGGGATAAATCTCCTGCAGGAGAACTGTCCAGGCGGTGTTGATCCTCTCTCTCCAGGCAACCCGATTATATTTGCAATAGGGCCTCTTACCTCAGCATTTCCAACCTGTACAAAGGTTGCTGCAATGTTCAAGTCGCCTCTTACAGGTGAACTTGGAGAAAGCTATGCCGGGGGGAGGCTTGGACCTTCGATTAGATTTGCAGGCTACGGGGCGATTGTAATAAAAGGAGGGGCAGAGAATCCAGTATACCTATCAATCCACGACGACGAGGTATTTTTCAACGACGCCAGGTCAATCTGGGGCATCTCGTCTTCTTATACAGTCGGCAAGATTTTGAGGAGATTAGAACCTGCACCTGGTAGACGGAGTATTATACGGATTGGACCTGCAGGAGAGAATCTTGTAAGGTATGCGAATGTAAATGTGGACACGTTCAGACATTTTGGACGACTTGGACTTGGCGCGGTTTTCGGGTGCAAGAATCTAAAGGCGATTGCAATATCCGGGTCAAAGGACATTATTATTCCAGATAGAAAGGAATACAAAGAGGCGTATCAGGAGCTGTACGATGTAATCGTGAATACCGACAGCCTCAAAAAATACCATGATTACGGGACAACCATCAATGTAAACCCGTTAAATAATATAAAAGGACTCCCGACAAAAAATTTAAAGGAATCCTGTTTTGAGTATGCGGAGAATATATCAGGAGAACATTTTGCAGAGAATTTCCTGTCCCGCCACAAGGCATGTACCGGATGCCCGGTTGGCTGCATCCATATTGCAACCCTTCAGATACCATTTTCTGAAGGCTTCGAATTCGAGACGAGGATAATGCCCTACGACTACGAACTCATATATGCCCTAGGCAGCCTTCTGGGGGTACCGATGGCGGAAAATGTCATGCATCTAATTGAGAAGGTTGACCATCTCGGACTTGATGCCATGACGACAGGTACGGTCTTGAGCTGGGCGACGGAGGCGTATGAAGAACATCTTATATCAAAACAGGATACCATGGGGCTGGCGTTCTCATGGGGTGATAGCAGGACATATCTAAAGGCAATCGACAATATTGTAAAACAGCCAAACGAGTTCTACCGTGCCCTTGCAAAAGGCGAGGTTTATGCATCAGAAAAATACGGGGGAGAGGATTTCGCACTGGCGCTCGGGGGTCTCGGGATAGCCGGATATCATACCGGGAAGGCGAATATCGTCGGACATATTGGCGCGCCAAGACACGGGCATCTGGATAACGCGGGTTACAGCCTTGACCAGAAGGCATTGAAAAAACCGATGACTCCAGAAGAGATGGTTGACCGGCTGCTTGAAGAGGACTACTGGAGATGTTTTGTAAATTCCCTTGTGATATGTCTGTTTGCGCGCGGTGTGTACACAGAGGAGAGGGTCAAAAAGGCGATGGAATCCCTTGGGATTGAGACAGAGAGGAGTTTTATGGAGATAGGAGAGGAAATTTTCAAATTAAAATACAAATTCAAGACACAGGAGGGTTTCAATCTGCAGGATTTCAATGTCCCCAGGAGATTTTTTGAGACCGAGAGCTCTTCTGGAATGCTGGACGAGGAGGAGATCACTCATATGCTGGGGCTGTACAGGAAACGCGTGGATGCGCTCATTGAAGATTAAGAGAACATTAAATTCATTGAATCCTGTCTTTTAGCATCTTCAGCACTGTTGCAGGGTCTGCCCTGCCCTTTGTCTTTTTCATGACCTGGCCGACGACGAAGTTTAGTGCCTTCTCGTTACCAGAAAGGTAGTCATCAACCGCCTTTTTGTTCTCGCTCAAAGCCTCTTCGACTGCCTTTTCTATGACGTCATTGCCCTTTATCTTTACAAGGCCCATTTTTTCGACGATCTCGCCAGGCGGCCCTGGTCTCTCTCCGAGTATCTCAATGACCCTCTGCCCGGTTCTACTGGTAATCCTGCCAGACTCTATCATCTTTAAAAGCTCGATGATGTACTCTGTCTTTATCCCGCTTTCTCTAAAGGATTTCCTGTTGTAGAGCAGAACCCTCTTAAGCTCGTCCCTTATCCAGTTTGCAGCATATCTCGGGTCGATTTCTTTTGCAACTTCTTCAAATGCATTTGCAAGTTCAAGCTCGCTTGCAAGTATCTTTGCATCATCCGGCTTTACACCGTACTGCTTTACAAACCTCTGCTCTTTTAGATGCGGTGCTTCCTGCATTATCTTCTTTATCGACTCAATCTTTTCATCAGATATCAAAAGCGGCGGGATATCAGGGTCAGGGATGTACCTGTAGTCTTCTGCCTCTTCTTTTGTCCTCATTGCCCTGGTTATCATCGAAGACTCGATAAATGCCCGTGTCTCGCGTTTGACCTTTATCCCTCTTTTCATCATGTTCTTCTGGCGCGCTATCTCGAATTTCAATGCCCGGTATGCGCCTTTTATTGAGTTGATGTTCTTTATCTCTGCCCTTGCCCCGCCTTCTAAAGAGATGTTGGTATCCATCCTCATGGTACCGCCCTCTGCCCTCACCTTGCCGGTGTACTGGAGCACGGTTGTCAGGCTTTTGAGGAAGTTTCGCGCCTCTTCAGGGCTTTTGAT
>WAQR01000094.1 GCA_015520145.1 Candidatus Hydrothermarchaeota archaeon | reverse complement strand
TCTTGAAGCCATGCAGGAAAGACAGGCAACTATTGCAGGAGAGACATACAAACTCCCGGACCCATTCCTCGTACTGGCCACCCAGAACCCCATAGAGACAGAAGGCACCTACATCCTCCCTGAAGCACAGGTAGACCGGTTCATGTTCAAGATAAAAATAGAATACCCCGACCAGGCAAGCGAAATCGAGATAGTCAAAAGGATGGGTACCACCACGATACCCGTACCGGAGAAGGTCGTTGAACTAAACGATATCATAAAGATGCAGGAATTCAAGGACAGGATATACCTGGATGATACAATCTTAAAATACATCACCGATATCGTAAAAGCCACGCGCAGACCAGAAGAATTCGGCCTGGACATCAAGCGATACATTGAATTCGGGGCATCACCCAGGGCATCTATCTGGATGGCAATCGCAGGACGGGTACACGCCATACTTGACGGCAGGGGCTATGTGACACCCTGGGACATAAAGTCCATCGCACCAGACGTCCTGCGCCACAGGGTGATATTGACATTCGAAGCCGAGGCAGAAGATATAACCCCTGACACCATCGTGGAAGATATACTAAACTCAGTCGAGATACCTTAAAAATGCCAAAATGCCCTAAATAAAAACCCTAAAAACCTCAAGACATCACAATGCACCCAGGAGGGATCACTTTTAGAAAACAAAAACAATATCCTAAAAAACATCAAAAAGATTGATATAAAGACCAGGCGGCTTGTAGATGGCCTTTTTCAAGGCGAATATTATTCAGTATTTAAAGGCAGGGGCATAGAGTTCACCGAAGTCAGGGAATATCTTCCAGGAGACGATGTAAGGACAATAGACTGGAACGTAACAGCAAAGATGGGAAGACCATTTGTAAAAGAGTTTGTAGAAGAAAGAGACCTTACTATCTATATACTATTTGACGTATCTGCAAGCGGGGACTTCTCATCCACAACCAAATCAAAAAGAGAGACAGCTACAGAAATCGGGGCAAGCATCGCATTTTCAGCAATACGAAACAACGACCAGGTGGCTCTGGCACTTGTTTCAGGCGGCATTGAAAGATACATCCCACCAAAAAAAGGTAAAAAACACGTACTAAGACTCATAAAAGAGATGTTAAGTTACAACCCGGAGAACAGGACAACAGACCTGCTGGCAGCCATTACAGCACTATCCAGAATAAAGAGGAGAGGGATAGTCTTTATCATCTCGGACTTTATCATCGATGACCCGAAAGCCATGGAACAACCCCTAAAAACCCTCAGGAACAGGCACGAGGTCATTGCAGTCGACCTGTCTGATAAAAGAGAACAGGACATCCCTGACGTTGGATGGATATGGCTGGAAGACTGCGAGACCGGAGAACAGGTAATGGTCAACACCTCGGATGCAGATTTTAGAAAAGAATTCGTCAAAACAGCACAGAAAAGAAGACACGAAATCAGGGAGATAATGGAAAACGCTGGCATAGATTATGCATGGGTAAACACCGCGTATGGATGGGAACGCCCGCTATTACAGGCAATGTCCAGGAGGAGGGGTGCAGGATGATAAAATTCTTTGATCCCTGGTGGCTGCTTGCCTTTGTGGTATTGCCGGGAATCTATTACATATATAAAAGGTCAACTGGCAAAAAGAAGAGGGCAGTCATAAAATTCAGTTCCACAGCCATGGTCAAGATCAGGAGGGGGAAAGGCAGGTTGGGACAGGCAAATCCTGGTATTGTACTCTTTGTACTCAATATCCTGATAATCTCAATGTTGATACTCGCCCTGGCAGATCCCAGGTTACCGCTTAAGCGGTCTGAAAAAGGCGTAAATGTGGTGCTGGCAATCGACGTCTCGGGCTCAATGCTTGCCAAAGACTACCCGCCGTCAAGGATTGAAGCAGCCAAAGAGGCAGCCAGGATCTTGATAGATGACCTAAGGCCGGAAGACTATGTAGGGATTGTAACATTTTCAAACGGTGCTACTACTGTAAGCTATCTTACACCTGACAGGGACAGGGTACTGGAAAAGCTGGAGACCGTGACTGCCAGAGAGGCAAGTACCGCCCTTGGAGATGGGCTCAGCATCGCTGTAGATATGGCGAGCTCTATCCCGAACAGGAAGAAGGTAGTCGTCCTACTAAGCGACGGGGTCAGTAATGCGGGTGTAATATCCCCTGATGAAGCCATAGAGTTTGCCAGGACAAACGACCTCCAGGTCTATACTGTTGGTATGGGTTCTGATAGACAGGTCCTTCTGGGATACGACCTCTTTGGCAGGCCCCAGTACGCCAGTTTGGATGAGGAGACTCTTAAAAAGATTGCCGTGAAGACAGATGGCGAATATTTCAGGTCAGTTGACAGAGCAACTCTTGAAAAGATATATTCCACAATCTCACAGAAAATCGAGAGAGAGAAAGTGCTCACACCTGTAGGGAACTGGTTTGTCATCCTGGCCCTTTTGCTGATGTTTGTAAAACAGTATCTAAAATATGAGAGGTTTGTAGTAATCCCCTAGACCCAGGATAATAAGGATGGAAAGGATGGATAATAAATAAGGATAATAATATAAAAAGGAGGTGATGGACTTGAGGATGGTTCTAATTGCCTTGATGGTCCTGGTTTCCACAGCACAGGTACATGCCAGCGGCATTACAGTCGAAAAGGCGGTAGAAAACCAGGCAGTCCAGGTAGGGGATGAGGTCCGGGTCACCCTCAATTTTGTCAATCCATTTAGTGAAGAGGTGAGGGTACAGATCATGGATAAAAACATCATCGGCAGAAACGGCCTCGATATCCAGTGTCTGGAACACACGGTGCCGCCAGGCAGATCTTCTATATCCTACGACCCTATCCCGGCTTCTAAGGCCGGGAACTATACTCTTGATCGTGCAGAAGTAACCTACATCAACCCGGATACAGGTAAAGAAGAGAGTACAAGGTCCAACACGCTTCAGGTCATGATAACAAAAGGCTCGTCTCGCAGCCTCCCCGGAACAGTCAGGGAGAGTATTACCTCAATATACCGGTGTGGCGGCATAAATATGATGAGCACCTCCAAGTCACTCTCAAGTTCCTTTAGTTTCTCTTTTGGCACATCTCCATCATCTCCATTATCTCCCTCGTCTCCATCCAGAGGGCCTCAAAAACAGCAGCCGCAGCAGCCGCAGGACACAAACGCTCTCAAACAGGAGATGGAAAAGCAGCTTAAAGAAAGAAAAGAGATGGAAAATG
>WAQR01000093.1 GCA_015520145.1 Candidatus Hydrothermarchaeota archaeon | reverse complement strand
GTTGATGGTTATTTCGACACTGTCCTTACCGGTGTTCCCACCAGAGTCTATTGCCCTGACAGTTATCCTGTGGACTCCCTGGGGCATTAACCGGGTATCCCAGTTAACAGGTATCCTGCTTGAAGCATAATTATCATCAATTAAGACGACTATATCTGCGTCCTCACTGATATCTGCGTCAATCTTCACAATACCGGATACTGTCTCTGTTTCAGGGCTTGTGATTTTTACAGTCGGAGGGGTCTTATCTGGTGGGGTTAGAAGATAGACCTTCTTACCTGCACCGACCACCACAAAGTCTCCTGTAGCAGAGGTTGCGATATCCTCTACTGTGGCACTGAAATTGTATGACCAGAGAGGCTTTTTTTTGTATGAATATGAGTATGCATAATTTCTGTCTGTCAGGGCTGCGATAGAGCTACCGTCACTGGAAAACTCTGCTGCTACAACCCGTCCGTCAAGCGTCTTTTTCCATATCAGTTCACCATTTTTAATACGTCTCAGGTCGTCTGATGCAATTACAAGATTTTCATAAAAAAGGCTGATATCGCTTATATACCTGCCTGCATCATATTCCCAGAGCAGTTCCCTGTCTTTACCCAGCACATATACCCGTCCTGTTGAAGTACCTCCTGCTATATAGTCACCGTATTTCGATATCCCGACCCCCTGGACTGCGACATCGGCTTTATATTTCCATATTTCGTCCCCGCGGTTGTCCATCAGGTAGATGTACCTGTCAGACGAACCTGCGACTATGTATCTCCCTTCTTTTGATATTTCAATATCGCGGATGTAATCATTCATCTCCCTTTCCCAGAGCCTGTACCCTGTTTTGTTAAAAAGGTATATGTTGAATTCGTCCCCTACTGCAACATATGTCCCGTTAAATGAGACGTCCAGGGATAGTACATCTCTATTGGTCTCGTTTTTCCATACGAGGTCCCTGCTCTTATTGAAGAAATATACGTATTTACCAGCGCCCACTGCAATATAGTCTCCCTGGCTGGATATTGCAACACTGCTTACAGCAGAATCTGTTTTGTATTCCCATTTGACGTCCGGGTGTAGCACTGCGGATACCGGTGCAAGAGAAAGCAGGAGGATAATGCAAATGATGCAGTATTTCAATTGTGATTTCATGATGATTATATGATTACTGTACTGATATTAATATGTTTTGAAACTGTGGGTATATTTTAAAGCGAAATAGCTACCTGAGAATCGGATAATCTGACGTTTTAGGTCTCCAATAAAATAGTATTTTAGCTAAAAACCAAAATAATATGTAAAAAAATATATGCTACTATTTCTATTCCATTCATTCCCGGTATTTTATCACCCTGCCGGGAACGCCCACAACAACTGCATATTCAGGGACATCTGCCGTGACGACCGCATTTGAACCTATCACTGCTCCAGTACCGACAGTCACACCTGGGAGAATTGTGGCCTTTGCACCGATAAGGCAGTCATCACCTATGGTGACTTCTAAATCTTCAAATCCCTGCTCGGCGATAGGCTTACTTGAGCTTGTGTGGATGTGAGAGAAATCATGGATGCTCACACTCTCACCAATAAAACAACGGGCACCTATTTTTATGGAATTCCTTGAGGTTATTCTGGTAAAACAGTTGATCCATGTACCATGGCCTATGGTTATCTTCCCGCCGTTCCAGCATTCCAGGGAGACGTAAGGACGGATCCTGCATCCCTTGTGGATACATATCTCTCCGTCAGACTCAAGTGTCATGGATACATTATGATCTATTCTACACCGTTCAATCATTACTCTAGAACTATCACTTTTGGATATATTAAACGGATAGGATATAGCGGGATATCCATGAATATCCAGTCCGTGAAGTGCCCTTAGCTTATACTGGTTTATTACCCGTTTGATGTTTCGTACTATTTTTGGTGTGAGCATAACAGGTCCCCCTGTTCGATAGTATTCATATTAAAACAAAGATATTTGCATAGAAACGCCCTTGACGTGTAGCTTGAAGGGACACAAATTTATCTGAGATTCTGGTGCTCTTCATATTTTTCCATCCGGCTCTTTTTCTTTCTGCATCTTTTCCAGGTCGAGGAGGGGTTTTGGCCTCTTTGAAACTTCTAAAAGTTTCATCACAGCCTTCAGGAAGGCTGGCCATCATAACGCAGTATTGACCTCTATTGGTTCGGATGGTACTAATCATCGGTCAATACCGCATTTTCGCTCACGCAAGGTCAACAAGAATCTTTAATAAGTTAAGCATCTAAAATGATAATATGAGCGATGTACCATATTTATGGAGTGCACAAAACAAGGTGGGTGACTATTTCAAAGCGATGAATATGATGTTCGCTCTTTATGGTGTATGAATAAAGATCTGTTTTCCACTGTCCAAACAATCAATAAGAGATACTATCTCCACTATCTGAAATTCTTTTACTGTAATCCCTTTTTCTTTTATATGGTTTTGAAGCCACGTTCCAATAATTTTCTCCTCGACCTCTGCAGGAAAGGCGGTTATAAAGACCCACACTTCAACTGTGTTATTTTCAATTTTAAATAATTCCAAATCTGGGTGATAAGAACTTTCTATCTCTTGGATTTTTCTATCGACATACTCCTCTAATTTCTCTTCACTCCATTTTTTATTGTCAAAAACACCTTTTACTTTTATTACATGGGTAGCAATTGCCATTTTTATCTTCCATAAATTACTCTACCTACTTTGTACTACTCACTTCCTAAAAGGTTTGATTCCCTCCCTTAAAACCCACGGCGTAACTGGATCGATAACCTCTGCTTTCACCATTTTCTCTACCACTTCCTCCCCCCACCACCCCGTGATGATGACATTCCACTATTTTACTGGAGGGTCATTCTCCAGGAGGAGAGAAAGATATAAATAGCTGCCAGAAAAAGGGTAATATCATGCCAAAAATCAAAATAATAATAACCGGTAAGGAAGTCCACGGTGTCGGCTACAGGAGTATGCTTATAGATAGGGCACTTGAAATAGGTATCGACCATTTTAATACCTTCAACACTTTCAAAGACGATCACCAGGCAGTCATTGTTCTAATAGAGGGTGATGAAGAGCAGTTGAATGAGTTTATGGATTTTGTTCAGACAATGCGGCCCGAAAGGGCGGTAGTATCCAGGATTATCGATGAGGAATACGGTAAAACTGTACCGCCAATCGAGCGCTGCATCCAGTCATTTCAGATGGGGCAGTGGGTCAAGGGGATTCCACTCCTGCTTGATATAAGAGACGTCCTGCAATCTGTAAAAGGAGATACTGGCAAGATGCTGGAGAAGCAGGACGAGACCATTAAGGAGATAAAAAAGGTGGGTGAAAAGGTGGATCTTGTTGGGGAGAAGGTGGATAAGGTCGGTGAGAAGGTAGACGCTGTTGGGGAGAAGGTAGATCAATCAAGAGTTGAGAATGTTGAAGAGATGAGAGCCCTCAAGCACGAAGCCTGGAGTTATTCAGAGAAGCGGTTTGATATGCTGACAGAGGATATTAAAGAGATAAAACAGGCACTCAGGCGTGAAGGGATACTGCCGTAATCTCTCCTGATTCATATCTTCCCATCCGGCTCTTTTTGCATCTTCATCTTCTCCAGGTCGAGGAGGGGTTTTGGCCTCTCTTCTTCTGGGGTCTCTCTTTTTATGGCTGGACTTTTTTTTGATTTATAAACGTTAATACCTTAATTTATAATGGTGATAAAAGTGGAGGATATAAAATCGATGAGGGCACACCTAGAACAT
>WAQR01000092.1 GCA_015520145.1 Candidatus Hydrothermarchaeota archaeon | reverse complement strand
ATATAAGATTATACAAAATAGAGGTGTAAGGCGATATGAGCAGTGAACATGGCGGAGGCTACGAATCTTCTGGTATTATGGGGAATAAAAATCTGTGGCTTGCTGTAGGATTTGGTTTGTTCATCATTATTGGGTTCATTCTGCCACCACCTGCTGGGATGCTCAAGATTATGGACGAGAACGGCTATGCCATGGACATGTTTTCAAGGACTGTTGTTGGCAGTGCAAACGATATCGAGAAGGCAATTGAGTCTGGGAGGATACAGATTGCTGATAAAACATTAAGTGAAGACGTCCAAAACTCGATAGAAAACGGTGTGTTTCAGAAAGATTATAAGAAGTTTGTAAAAGAGAAAGCGTTCCAGGACGCAGTATTTTCTGACCCGGTAATGAAAGAAAAACTCATTAAACAGGCCGCAGGAAAGGCCAAACTCGTGGTCGCCCTAACAGTAATGGTGGTGATATTCTTTGCTACCGATGCCATGCCTGTGGGTGCAGCTGCCCTGCTTATCCCGCTCTTCGGTTATTTCTTCACCCTCGACGGCCCTGGTGTGAATGTAATTGCAAAGAATTTCTTCAACGATGCAGCAATATTTATTATAGGTGTCCTTGCACTGGGGTATGCTGTTGCCGAAGTCGGACTGCATTCAAGGATTGCAGCACTCATACTGGGGGGATTTAGGGGGTTTAAAGGCCCGATTTTCGCTGTAACAGTTATCCTTGCGATACTGGGGTCTTTCATCTCTGCCCATGCCCTGGCGGCATTTCTGGCGCCTGTAATGGCATCAATCTATTACGGTTCGGTTCTCGATGCAAGGAAAAAAGGCCTGCTCAAGGACAACGAGCACGACAAAGAGCTTGCCAAGATGCTGCTTTTAGCACTGACCTATGGAATGAATGTTGGTGGAGTTGGTTCGCCGATTGCCGGCGGCAGAAACGTCATTATGATGAATTATTTCGATACTCTTTATAATGTCCCTATGAGTTTTGTACAGTGGGTACTCTATGGTCTACCCATGGTGCCTATTCTCGGTGTGGTGGTTGGAATATATATGCTTATAAGGTTCAGACCAAAGGTAAGAGACCTCACTCCAGGCATTATGGCCATCAAAGAAGAACTCAAGAAAAAAGGGCCGATGAACTATGGTGAGAAGGTTATGGCATTTGTCCTCGGCCTGTTATTGTTTTTCTGGGTTGTGCCGGAGTTCCTTGGGGGGTTCGGTATTGAGCTGCCTATCGGGAGCCTCGGTATCGGTGGTCCGGCCATACTGGCACTGGTGCTTCCACCCTTGCTCAGAGTCGTGGACTGGGAAAAGATGTTAAAGGGTATCGCCTGGGACGCATGGTTTGTCTATATTGGCGCAATGGGGTTAGGTGCATTTATGCAGAATACCGGTGCAGCCCTGTGGATTGCTATGAGTTTTATGGGTATCCTTCCTGATCTGGCAACATCGGGCCTCGGGCTGTGGGTCTCAGTGAGTTTCCTCTCTGGACTTATTACAAACTTTATGAGTGATGCGGCAACTACAGCCCTTCTTGGCCCTATTACTACCAATATGGGAATGCTTTCAGGACACCCCTTTGAGCCCTGGGCATCTGGGCTTGCAACTGCATTTGCCACAAGTTTTGCTCACTTCCTGGTTATAGGAACCCCTAACAACGTTATTGTCTATGGACTGGCAAGGTATCCTGATACAGGTGAGAGGATTCTACACCCAACGGACTTTATCAAATACGGCGTGGTAATCTGGTTCCTGTCCCTCGTGGTGATGTGGATATTCACATTTATTATAGTATTTAATATCGTCGGATTCCCTGATGGAATGTATGAGACTGCAAAAGAGACCATGGGAGCAGCAGGAGCAGTCGCCTCTGGAGCGGCATCTGGTGCAGCAGTGGAGGCTGCTCATTGAGGAGACTTAGGAAGGAGATCAAAGGAGGTAAGAAAAGATGAAGAAGATACTTGCATGTATGTATGGAGGAGAACATGGGTATACTGCGCTTAGAATCGCAGCAAAGATAGCAAAGGGGACTGATTCAAAGCTTACAGTCATATATTTCACAGAGAGACTGCCGGAACGCTACAGGACAATGTTCCATTATACTGTCGTAGCGCCCGGCAAGACCCTGGCGGACCTCATGCACGGGCTTCCTGAGTTGAAGGGGAAGATATTTGAAGAGGTTGATAAGATACTCGCAGAATATAAAATTAAAGCAAGGAAAAGGATGGTCGAGGGGAAACATATTGCAGATGCGATTATCGAGGAGTCAAGGAAATATGACCTGGTTGTGCTTGGAAGTGCGGGACTTACCGGTATAAAAAGGATGCTGTTTGGCAGCATTTCCTATGAGGTATCTGAGTTTTCTGATGTTCCCTCCCTTATCGTGAAGAGGAAAGATGCTGAGTTGAGGAATATCCTGATATGTACAGACGGGTCAGAAGAGGCAGAAGAGGCGGCATTTTGCGCTGGAGCAATCGCTAAAGGGATTAAAGCCAAGGTGGCACTTATCTCGGTTGCCCCGGAGTATCTGGATAAAAAGGTGGCAGAGAAATGCGACCTGGAGTCTAAGAGGTTGTTAAAACGCGCATTTAGAATCAATGCAGATACGATATGTCGCGGCGGTGAGGGTATTAAAAGTATAAGGTCAGAGATAATAAAGGAGTCTGAGAATTACGACCTTGTCGTATGCGGGTCCAGGGGGCTTAGCAAGCTTGAGCGAGTCAAGATGGGTCACGTATCGCTTGCTGTTAAAGAGAATGCGAATTCAAATGTACTGATTGTCAGGAACTGTTCATTGTTCAAAAAATGGAGGAAGAAGGGAAAATAGTCACTTTTGATGAAGATTTTAATGAGATATTCTTTCTGTGCCTGAAGTAACGTCATCGCTAACATTAGAACTATAAAGCGATGCCGCTTTGTCTTAGCAGACAGGGCTTGTCTATTTCAGACTTTTATGCCTTCTCTTTCCAGGGCTTTTTTGATCCTTTCAATCTCATTTTGGAGATTATCGAACCGTTGTTCGATGAGGACATTTGTCCTGGAAGTATTTTCCACAATCTCTGGTATAAGCGCTGTGTTTTTTGCTATCTCTGGTATCCTTGATGTGTCTTCTTTAACAGACTTGAGTATCTCTATTGTAGCATCCTGTTTCTCGAGCATACTGTCCTGCTTTTCCAGCATACGGTCCTGTTTCTCCAGCATACTGACTCCGATATTGGCAATCTTGAAGAGCTGGTGTGTTGAAAAAGAGTTCCTGAACGAGTCAGTCGTCCTGATG
>WAQR01000091.1 GCA_015520145.1 Candidatus Hydrothermarchaeota archaeon | reverse complement strand
TTTTCTTTTCAGACGTATTGATGGCCTTTATAACTGCTTCTTTTCCAGCAAACCTCGCAGCGAAATGCTGCTGGGGGTTCGCCCTGCCCATGCAGTAATCGATCTCGTTTTTCGTAAAAATCTTTTTCAATAGGCTTTTATTTTTCACTATCTTACTGAACCTGGAGATCTCCTCACAGTCAGTACCTATTGACATTATTGACATGTCCATTAAACCATATCCTGACTATCCTGACTATCCTGATTATCCTCTATCTTATAATCGTCCTCGGGGGATGGTATCCGCCCGGTACAGTTGCATTGGAAACAACCATGGACCTTTTGCCCATGAGTGTGCCGGGGCTTGTGACCGAATTGCAGCCGGTCTCTGTAGAATCTCCCAGAATTGCACCAAACTTTCTCAGCCCTGTACGGTATAACTCCCTATCTATCCTGAAGGTTATTTTTGACCCAGTGATTTTGAGGTTGGCAAGCTTTGTCCCAGCACCAAGATTCACATCGCTGCCCAGGATACTGTCACCGATATAAGCAAAATGTCCTGCCGTAACGCGATTTATCATTACAGCGTTTTTCATCTCACTTGTATGCCCCACAATACAGCGGTCCCCGACAAGACACGAGCCCCTGATATAGGCACCCTGCCTGACTTCAGTATTCCTGCCAAGAATTGTCGGACCTTTAATGAGTGCCCCGGGCTCAACAACACTCCCTTCGCCGATATGGATCTTATCATCGAAGATAGATGCGCCGGCAAATAATACAGCAGCACCATCCAACACCTCGCCATCCATACTAACAGAAAATTCGCCTTTTGCAGGGCTGCCCGCTTCAAGCTCGAATCCGTCTGTAATCACCTCACTATTGAAAATCACCACGGTATTTTTGAGGACGTCGCCCATCTGCCGTATCTCTGTGACATTGGGTTTTAAATTCTCTTCGATATAGCCTCTAATATATTTTAAGGAATCCCAGACCTCATCAATTCCATCAAAAAGCCCTTTATGTTCAAAAGAATCAAGTTCAAAAAAATCTGATGGCGCAAGCATTGTTTCTACCTATCTTTCCAGAGTCGAGGTATCGCCCTCAGGCAACCCGAGCTCTCTCGCCTTTAGCAGCCGTCTCATAATCTTACCGCTTCTTGTCTTTGGGAGAGTATCCAGGAACTCTATCTCCCTTGGATATGCGGCACTTGACAGCTTCTTTTTTACAAATCTCTGGATCTCGTGTTTGAGTTCTTCTGAAGGCACGAACCCTTCTTTTAGAGATACGAATGCCTTGATGGTCTCCATGACGATAGGGTCAGGCTTTCCGATAACCCCTGCCTCTGCCACAGCAGGATGTTCTATCAAAGCACTCTCGACCTCGAATGGACCTACCAGGTGTCCGGCAGTATTTATCACATCGTCTGCCCTGCCAACAAACCAGAAATACCCGTCTTCATCCATCTTTGCTTTATCACCTGTGATATACCATCCATTCTTAAAACGTGAATCGTACACATCCTCCTTTTTCCAGTATGTCCGAAACATCGACGGCCAGCCAGGCTTTATTGCAAGGTGTCCCTCTCTACCAGGGGGTAGCTCCCTGTATCCGTCATCGAGGATCGCAGGGGAGATACCTGGAAAAGGTCTGCCCATTGAACCAGGTTTTATGTCCTGTACAGGATAATTTGCAATTAATATGCAGCCAGTTTCTGTCTGCCACCAGTTATCATGGAACGGGATACCGATTACCTTTTCACCCCAGACGACTGCCTCAGGATTGAGCGGTTCTCCGACACTGCACGCGTGCCTTAAACTGCTTAGATCAAATTTCTCTGGAAGTTTGTCCCCAAACCTCATAAGCATTCGAATGGCTGTCGGGGCGGTGTACCAGACTGTAACCCTGTACGCCTCAATGATGGAATACCATTTCTTAGCATTGAACCCGCCCTCATAAATTACCTGAGTAACGCCGTTCGACCATGGTCCAAATATCCCGTAAGATGTCCCTGTCACCCATCCAGGGTCAGCGGTGCACCAGTATATGTCATCTTCGTGCAGGTCCAGCACATATTTTGCAGTGGCGTAGTGCCCCTTTATTGCTGCATGGGCGTGGACCACTCCTTTCGGCTTTCCGGTAGTGCCGGACGTGTAATGCATGACTGCATAATCTTCCTTTGAGGTCTTTACGATATCAAAATCGTCCTCTGCTTTTGCCATTTCTCCCTCATAACTGACCTCCCCATCACAAAGCTCGATATTTTCCCTGTCCCTGTTTACAATAATAATGTGCTCCAGGTCAGGTAGGTCATTGAAGATCTCCTCGATTTTGTTCTTGAGCCTGGGGCTGGTAATGAGAACTTTCGCTTCGCTGTCCATCAACCTGTCTTTTACAGCATCCGGGCCAAACGCAGAGAAGAGAGGGCCTATAACTGCCCCGATTTTAAGTGTTCCAAGCACGCTTATATAAAGTTCCGGCACCCTGTCCAGGAATACGAAAACCCTGTCACCCTTTTCAGCACCTAGATCTGCGAGCACATTTGCAAACCGGCTGCTCGATTTTGCCAGCTCAAAAAATGTATACGTCTCCTTTGCGCCGTCTTTCCCTTCAAAGACAAAAGCAGCCTTATTTTTCCGACTGGTTTTTAAATGTCTGTCTACAGCCTCATAGGCAATATTGAGTTTTCCATCGCCAAGCCAGTCCAGTTCCTTTTCGATATCCTCCCACCTAAATTCGCGGTATGCCTTTTTATAATCCTCTAAATTTGGCATTTGTTTCATCGATTTACAATCCGGTTTTTTTATCAATTTATATTCCAAATATAATCCCCCTTTAAGTTAAGAAGAGGTTATTTTTCTGTTTATCAACTTGACTAGATCACCCACTGTTTCGATCTCCATGGTCTCTTCATCATCCAGTTCGATTCCAAATTCTTCTTCCACCGACGAATAGATAGCAAATCTGTTAAGTGAATCGGCATCGAGGTCGTCGGCAAGCATTGCGGATTCCACCACCTCAGACTCTCCGACCGCCAACTCTTTGACAAGTATTGCTCTGACTCTTTCAAAGGCATTCATAAATATCGCCTGCTATGATATTCCTGATTTTGATATAAAAACGTTTAGGTTTTACTCAGTATCTTAAAGCAATCCTTAAAGCAGTCCAGGGGTCGGCTAAAAGGTGAGGAAATTATAACACTCACCTCTCATAAATCCTGCATAAAAACGGGTCGTTTCCAAGAAATCCTGTATCAAGAGATGCCCTGTACCTACATCCTCCTCTGCATTCTAAAAGATATTTGCACTCCCTGCATTCCAGCTCTTCAAGTTTTGGGATATAGTCTCTCGTGATTCTCCTCCAGCAGTCCATCAGAGTACTGCTCCTTATATTACCCACAGGTGTCGAGAAAAAGCCGCATTTGGTTACATCGCCGTGAACGTTTATCGAACAGATATGTGAGCCGCATGAGAGATCTTCGTCTCCCTGATGCACGCCGCTTGTAAACCCGTAGCGTTTGTATATCCTCACAGCCTCATCCATCTCAGGTAACAGCGCTAGATTCTCAGCCATGTTCCCTGTAGGTGTCGGGATATCGAGCGACCACTCAGATACTCCAAGACCCTCTAAAAATTTGCCAAGCTTTTCGAACTCGCCAAGATTCCCGGCATGGATAATGGTTGCCACACTCACTGGCATGTATCTGACAGCATTTTTAATACCTCTGGTCGCCATCTTGAAACACCCTTTACCACGAAGCATATCGTGCCCTGCTTCAAGGCCATCAAGACTGATTTGAACTACATGGACCTTCCCTTCCAGCCTTGTTGCAATCTCCTTCGTAATTAACGTGCCGTTTGTCAAAAGCTCTATTCGTATAGGGAACTGACTTGCAAAATCCAGGATTTCCCAGAAGTTCTTATTCAGGAGAGGTTCGCCACCGGTCAACAGGAGCTTCCACCCAATCTCTCCAAACTCCTCTATCACCTTTTTTGCAGCTTTTAATTCCATGTCTACATTTTCTTTTTCTCCAAGATAGCAGTGCAGACAGTTCAGGTTGCAGTTGCCTGTGATGTGCAGTTGCAGATATCTAAGGGACGGGGTTTTGTTGTCTTTTACCTGAAAACGGTTTGGAGCGTTGTCGTCTCTTTCATCAACTATGCATCCCTCTTTAAAAAGGTAGTCAAGGATCTCCATCCCGCCACTCGTCCTGCCAGGACAGCCTTTCAATATTTCCTTTAAAGGATTTCTGCCAGTGCAGCATTTTAATAATTCAAATGCCTCCTTATCCAGCTCGAAGAGTTCGTCATCCAGGAAATTATATAGGATAGGGTGTTCTGTTTTTTTTAATGAGCAGTTATTTAATTTAGGATATAGTGATACGTCAGAGATCATCCAGATTCACTTTGCCTTCCTTTACAAGCTTCTTGCTTACTTTAAAAGCATGACACTCAAGCTTTTCCCCCTCGTTATAAAACTCGCACTTCTTGCATATGCGGTCCCTTAACCGTCCGTCCAGGTCACTCTCCTGGTCACTCATTTATGTCCACTCTCTCTCCCTGTTTTCGTCGCTTCTGCTTCCTGTATCAATTCCAGCAATTTGTCATGGATTTTTCCGTTTGATGCGAGAAAGTCTTTTGAGTTTATGTTGTACGGGTCCCCGTCAAAATCTGTTACAGCGCCTCCTGCCTCCCTTACCAGCACATCTCCTGCCGAGACGTCCCAAGGATTCGCACCGACCACGAAGAATGCCCCAGTCCTCCCAGATGCCACAAAGGCGAGTTCAAGCCCGCCAGCACCAAGCTGTCTCAGTTTGTTGTTTATAGGTTTTATATTGGAAAAGATGCGGGTCATCCTCTTTATAGATTCCATGTCTCTGTTGTTGCAGAATGTAAGGATTGACCTATCAAAATCTGTCTCTGATACAGATATCTTCATGTCATTTAAAAACGCACCTCTCCCTTTTTCTGCATAGAAAAGTTCGTCTCTAAAAGGATAATAGACCACACCTAGTATTGGCTCTCCCTTAAATGTCAGTGCGATGGAGACGTCGAAGAGAGGGTTTTGCATGGTGTAGTTTGTAGTACCGTCAAGCGGGTCGACTGTCCATATATATTCTGATTCTGTTTCATCCTGTCCGGATTCCTCTCCTATGAACCCATAGTCCGGGAATTCTTTTTGAAGGATGGATTTGATTTTCTCTTCTGCCATGATGTCTGCCTTTGTTACTATACTTGTGTCTTTTTTGTATTCAGGCCTGACCTTGCCAAAATAGTCCATCAATAGTTCTCCTGCATCTTTTGCAGCATTTATTGCAGATTCCAGTTCATTCATATTACCAAAAGCCTTGATACCTATGCAGTCTCTTTTATCATCTATTAATCATACTATACAGACTATACAGACCTTTTGCATTTTCAAACATACTTGAAAAACGCTACTATGGGTGGTGGTTCTCCTATTTGCATTTTCTAGACTCGGCTTAAAACAAGTTAAGTCTCGCGACAGGTTTATCTCAGCTTTAAGCCTCTTATCTTTTCGCCCTATCCATCCCTCTCTGCACAGTATTTCAATTCACCTAAAATCCATGATAGCATCATGTTTGGTACGTCTCGCCTGGCAATCCGATTATGAAACTACCCACAATACCCGCCTTGACCAGAAAAGATGGCAAAATGTCCTTCACACGACCACAATTCTCATCTCTCATCTATACGAACAGCACCCCTTTTTCAATAAGGCTCTTTGTCAGCTCGACACACTTTGCCAGTGCCATCCCGATATTCTCTCCGCCCTTGGCTGCCGCGGCACAGCTATGCCCGCCACCACCGCCGCCAATAAACTCGCCTATCTCAGGCATGATATCCCTGCCAAGTTCGATACCTGTCATCTTAAAAAACCCCCTCGTACTCCGCCCGCTTATCAGTATCTCATTTTCACAGACAGAAGATACAAACGCCAGGTCAGCGCCGATCTTTATCAGGGAATCTGCGGCAGAAGAAGCAAACGTACCCACAGTAGATGTAACAATAATGAAATCATTGACCCTGTGTATCTCCATTCTTTTAGCTGCCTTTAGCCGTGCAATCCTCTTTGAGATATCTTCAGGGATCTCAAGGATTGATAAAACCATGTCATAATCTGCACCATTTTTCAAAAGTTCGTTCACAATGAAAATGGTCTCTTTTGTAGCAAATCTAAGATGTGCGGTATCCGACAGGATCCCAAGCAACATGATCTCGCTGTCTCTCCTATCCAGAGTGATGCCAAGACCAGCAGCGATCTGATACACGATCTCGCAGGTAGATGTTGCACTCTCGTCCACTATATAAAAATCAGCAATATCCTCAGTATCCTTGTGGCCGCAGTGGTGGTCTATCACAACTACCTTCACATCCTCTCTTCTGACCTCTTCTTCAATATGCGGCATCTGCTGGAAGGTTGCTGTATCGGTAATTATAAGACAGTCTGTATCACCTATATCCGGGTCGGTAATAACCTCTTCCTCAAACACACTGATTATCTCTTTTGCAGGTCTGCTGATACTCTCCACAGTCCCAACAGTAATCTCTGTGCCGGGACTGATATCCAGGATAATCCTCTTTAATACAATCGAACTGCAGACCGCATCGGCATCAGCCTTTTTATGAGACAGTATGACCGCTCTTTTTGGAAAACTCTTTAGAAACGTTAGAAGGTCCGTGAAATCCATATTATCCTGCTTTTATTATCCTATTATCCGGCTTTTCCATAACCTGTTTTCATGGCATTTTGAATCTTTTCCTGCATCTCTTTTAGCTTTGTCAAAATCTTCTCTTCCTGCCTTTTAATCGTCTTTATCCTAAGCTCGAGGACCTCTTTTTTTTCTTTAAGTTCTTCTTTAACGTCGTCCTTCTTGCTTTTGATTAAAAGAGATCCAACGCTTTTATAAATATCTACGTCTGATTCTGTCTTTTCCAGCTCTTCCATGGTCTTTTCAATCTCTTTAATCTGCATCTCCATCTGGACCCTCTGTGTTCCGACTGTTTGAGCCTGTTGCTGAACCTGCTGAAACTGGACAAGCTGCTGCTGTAATTGGGGTGGTATCTGTTCCATTTTATCTATAACCTCCTGAAATACTGATAGAAACTTTAATCCATTTAAGATATGTACTTAGTGCTGCCCTGAAAGATGCAGGATTGCCTGATGTTACATCAAGAACGATCTTCATCCCTTCTTTCAGGAATCTGATATCTGCCTGGTCTGCCGTCTGCCCTGCCTGGAAAAAAGAGGTCTCGGGATATATTGCGTTATATACCCAGCCTGCCTCGTCATCTGAATCGAAATAAAACATGATCCTGGCTCTGCCTTCAATCATCTGGCCTTAACCTTCTTCACTATCCCTGGCCTCTCTTTAAACAGGATCTTATAGCCGCAAAACGGGCACCTGATAGGGTCTTCACTGCCAAGTTCGACGTTCTTTCCGCAGCTCCCGCACCTATACATTTTTCTCCTCCACTGTCGCTTTTGCAATCGCTCTATCAACCGTATTGGCCACTGATGTAACAGGGATATATGCCCCGCCGGTAAATTTAGTATCACACTTCCGGCATCCCCATATTCCACTTGCCACCCTTTTAACAGACCTCCTTCTGCATACAGGGCATTCATACAGCGATTTCTGTCTTTTATCTACTTCCAGCCACTTTTTCCTGACACGCATACCGTACCGGGTTCCAAATTTACCTGCTGATCCGACCTTTCTTGTTTTTGTCATTGAAATCACCTAGACCAATTTCCTCAATTCTTCTGATTTCTCCCTACTTTTGTTAACGAGGTCAATGATTTCTTCCTGAGTAAATGTCCCATCGCCACCCTTTTGCATAGCGCAGATATCGCCCTTCTCGTTTGTCCCGATAGTTATTCTCGCATCCAGTACGAGTTCCTCATCAAGGACAGGATCAAGTACAATATCTTTGCCGATTTTTGCAAAGGTGGTCTCAACAGGTCTGTCAACCACAGGTAATTTTTTGTCAGTCTTCTCAGAATATATTATCCGTCCGTCCTCCACCTTGGGGAAGCGGGTATTTCGGAGTGCACTGATCGCGCCAAGAGCGGTTGCATCAAATAAATTACCGTCGTAATCCAGGATATGCGCATCAATAAAGACTATCCACACCTCTTCTCCTTCAGTGATACACAGTTTCTCTAGCTCAATACACTTGGATTCCCTGATAACCCTGTCAACTACCCTCGACAGCTCTATGGTATCCTCGTCTGGCGGACCTTTCTCGAAACGTGGGGATGCCAGGGGATTCAGTTCTGCGTTTGTCATCATAACCCCGAGGTCCGGCATGTCAGAAAAAGGCTCACCTATTGCGAGTTTAACCCCTACCATCACCTGGGTATTTCCTATCTTTACAAGTGACGACCCCTCGGCTTTCTCAGATACCCCGGGCTCGACAACAATCGGCCTATATTCATCAAATGCCCGGTTATCCACACGTTTTTTTGATCTTAATAGATTGACAATGAAATCCTTTTTAATATCGGCTACTATATCAAACATCTCTCACGCGCCTCCGTATCTCTTTTTCAAAGCCTCTTTTTGAATCTCGTATATCTTCATGCATCCTTCCACTGCAAGTTTAAATGCCTTTTCGAACTCTCCTTTCTCAAAGTTCCCATCCATCTGTATCAGGGTCACTTCATCTTTTTGAGGCACGATAGCTACAGGGAGGTCTGCTTCTCCAAAATTATCTTCCACATCAGATAGGTCGAGCACAATTTCTCCGCCGACCTTTCCAGCAGCACACGCAGGTACCAGGTTCCTCATCGGTATGCCTGCATCAGCCAGTGCCATACTCGCTGCAACAATCCCTGTGCATCTCGTCCCTGCCTGTGCCTGAAGTATCTCAATGAAGACATCTATTGCAGTCCTTGGAAAAAGGTTTGTGAAAACCACTGGTTCCAGTGCCTGTCTTGTAACTTTCGATATCTCAATACTTCTCCTATCAGGCCCGGGTCTTTTTCTGTCTGTTACAGAAAATGGTGCCATGCTGTACGTGCACCTGAGTATTGCCCTGTCTGCTCGTGCAAGGTGTTTTGGGTGTACTTCTCTTGGACCGTAACATGCTGCTAAAACCTTGTTCCCGCCCCACTCAACATAAGCTGAACCATCGGCCTTTTTTAATACACCTACTTCAATTTTAACTTTCCTAAGCTCGCCTGGTTTCCTTCCATCGAGCCGTTTTCCGTCAATAATGAATTTTTCAGGTTCTCCTATTTTCATAATTCTTCCCTCTCTTTTATTATCATGTTTCTAATCCTGTTCGTCAGCCCTGGATTATGGGCCTCCTTTTCAATTACTCTAATCGCCCTTGAAGCAATGTTTACAAATTCAGGTTTTCCGTCTATCCATATTATGCCGTTTTGTCCGACAAGTATGTTACACCTGGTCTCTTTTATTATCATGGAAATCATTGACCTCTGTTTCCCAATCACCCTCGGGACCTTTGTCGGGATTATCTTCAAAAGCCTTCCGCCGGTGATTACCCTGGCACCCCGCTCTCTCATTGTTACGTATACCTTTTTTGAGTGTGTTATCTCCCTGATTTTCACAAAAACACTGCTCCCGGGTGCGAGGATATCGAGAAGGTCTTCGTTAAACGTGTCGATCTCCTTGTAATAGTCGTCGGCGTTTAGTATTCCGTTATGTGCAGAGTTTATATCCAGTTCCCAGCTGTTAAAGAATATCTCTCTGACATTGCCGATGACAAAATCCCCTACTTTTGGCATATATTTGCCTCTTAATGGGAGTATGCGGATATAATTCTCCTTTTCATCAACAAGTCCCATTAAAGCAGAGTATATCCCGTCTTTCTCTCTGTAAACACCTTCTCCTAGATTATATTTCTTGTCTGTAATAAATTCTCCAGGAATAACCATTCTTCTTGTCATACAATATACCTTCAATATTCCTTCAATCTACCTACCTTCTTTCTGGAAAGAGGAAGAGAGGTCAAGAGCTTTTTAATATCTTTGTCTCAACTTCTCCTTTTGTTAATGAATTTAATTCGTCGAAGAGTTCTTCAACTACTCCTGCCGGGAGGTCCATGGTAAAGATCCATGACCCGTCTTTTTGCCATTCCTCTTTTTTTATGTCTCCAAAACGTTTTATAATAGAAACAACTTTCCCTGTATAACTTGCAGGGATCTTGCAGGCAACACTTCTCTCTTCGAACTTTATAGGGATTATCGGCCTTAGTGCCTTTAGGACTGTTTTTATCTGTTCTTCAGCCGTCTTTGACACTTCAATTTTTACCTTTGCCTCGTCAATTGCCTTTTCTATCCTGTGAGGTGGATGGGGACTGTTGGTCTGGGGGTTAATCCCGTTTCTTGCTATAATAGATATGATCTGTTTTTTTCTGTTTTCCGCCATCTTTTTTCTCTGTTCGGTTGTTAGCTGAATTTCGCCTTTTTTTATGATCTTTTCAGCGATTTCAAGGGTGTCCTGGGTCGAGAAGACCTTTTTCATCTGCTCTTCTGAGGCCTTTTCACCCTTTTTTGCATCTTTGAATATGGTCTCTACAGCAAGAACCGTGGTTATATCTATTTCTGCATTCCTTTTTAAATCTAATGCAAGATTCGGGTCTACCAGGACTTCATATCTCTCGCCGTGTGTATCCAGTCTTGCTATAACTGCATCTTCTAATTTTACCAAAGGAAATCACTCCCCGGCAGTCTTCTTGGACCTCTTCTGCGCATCTACGATATATTTGTCGACTTCTTCGGGTGTGAACTTCTTGAATTCTTTCGTTTTAAGTTCGACTGTGGCCAGTTCGAGCGTTTCTTTACTGATCTTGCCGTCTGTTACCTCGTACATTGTGTCGATACCAAGCTTGATTGCGTCTTCCCTGGTCAAGTTATCGTTATACCGCTCTTCAAATATCTCCATTGCAGTCGCCCTGCCAGCACCTATTGCTGTTGCCTTGTATTCTATCAGTGCCCCGCTTGGGTCTGTTTCAAATAGCCTTGGCGTATCATTAACACCTGCTATGAGCAGGGCTATCCCAAACGGCCGTACACCGCCATGCTGGGTATAGAGCTGCTTGAAGTCGCATATCTTTTTTGTGAGTATCTCGATATTAATCGGTTCGTTATATGTGACCCTGTTGGTCTGGGCCTCTACCCTTGCCCTGTCGATTAGAATCCTCGCATCTGCAACAAGTCCTGATGTGGCAGCGCATATACTCTCGTCTATCTGGAAAATCTTCTCAATAGACTGTGTCTCGACCAGTTTGCTTGTGATCCTTTTATCAACTGCCAGTAGTACTCCGTCTTTATATCTAATACCGATGGATGTCGTTCCTCTTTTAACTGCCTCTCTGGCATATTCTACCTGAAACAACCTTCCATCCGGACTGAATACAGTAATCGCACGGTCATAGCCCATATTAGGCATCGGTTGCATTCTTTTCACCTCCTAGGTCTTCTTCTGTGAGCCCAATATATTTCATATTATATCTATTTAGTCTCAAAACTAATTCCTCATTTATGGGATCGATATCAATACATCTATTAAAAGTTCTCTTAGTCTTTATATGTTTTCCCATGAATTTCATGTTTCTGTCTTGTCCTTTGTCCTGTTTAATAAATAATACCTCTTTATTTAAAAACTTTCTTTTAAGAGCCTTTATTGTACCTGATACTCCAAGGACTATTATGTGAACCCTTTTACCGTTGATATTGTTTATCAGGGTCATGACGGCCTTTACCTTGCCAACGTGTTTGTGTCCGCAGACCAGAAAACCCTGGCTGTTATTATAATGCATTACCCAGAGGTTCATGTCGCTTGCGATATTTTCTCCGAAAAAGTGTATGGTGTTCCTCCATACTTCTTTTACTAACTCGCTTTTTTTGATATCACTATCGCTGTAGACCCTGAATGCAACATATCTCTTTCGGCTCCTCAGTGAAGACGGCAGCAGTTTCATTTTTCCTGTCCTCCGTATTTATCCGTGTTTGAGTATCTTTGCTGGAACCTCTGCCATGGCGTCTCTAATCTCATCGTCGGTCAGTCCGAGCTCTTTTAGTAACTCATAAACACCGTCACCAGCACGAAGGTCGTACCTGGTCTTTGCACCGGTTGTTGCTACCAGGTCAAAGCCGTATTTTCTTTTTAGCATCAGGTTCGTTTTGATGTTTTTTATCATGTTGACCCTGTAGGTTCCCCGTGAGGCGATTATGTTCCCGAGATTTATCTCGATTGCCACACCGTTTTCTGCTGCCATTTTTGCAATTACTGCATCAATACCTGAACCGTTTTTTAAGATATCCGGATGCGCGATGATGTCTACCCTGCCGTCTCCTGCGGCAAGTCTGTTAATCTTGTAGTCTCCTCCATGTACAATGCAGTAGTCAAGATCTCCACGGTTCACATTTTTCAGTTTCTGGATCAGGTCTTTTTTGGTACTTGCATGGATCTCTGTACCAGAGAATCCTCTGTGCCTGATACCGTCACAGATACCTATCTGGATCTTGAGTTCTTTTGCATGGTGGTGCAGCCTTGATGGCGTGTCTACACCGGATGAGTATAGAGAATGGACATGTAGATCTATAAACTTCATTGAAAAGCCAGCTCTCTTTTTAGATAGTATCATCTAACATGGATAATTTTATTTGGATATTATTTAAACTATCTCTTCTTTTTGGTAAACAAATCCACTTCTACAATAGCTCTTCCCTTCTTTGCAGGTTTCTTATATGTGAGCGTTCCATCTTCATCAGGAGTAATAAAAGCTTGAAATAGCAGCTAATACTTTGTATGTTCGTGGGTGATAAATAAGTGATAAATAATAATGTCAACATCTGGTAAGTGCAATCCAAATTCTCCATAATCAATTGCTAAGTTCCTTTTTATCTGACTCAATTCAATTGGTAAATTTCTTGATCTTTCAAGTCAATTACCATTGACAACTTTCAACCCAAGATTTTCAACTTCTTCTTTAATGATATACTGAACTAATTTTTCTAGATTTTTTCATTTGAATGCACGCCAACTTTGTTCGTGGTCCCCACTTGGTGTTGGATGTTTTAACCAGTCTTGTTTGTGGATTTCTTTTGCCTCTCTCAATAACTTAGAGATATGTTTATATGTATCATATCCAAATTGTTCCCTTTTTTGAGATACAATCTTCTCAACTCTTCAAAATTCATATCTATTGCTCCTTTAAACCAATTACAATATATTCAACTGGATACGCTTGTGAGTTTGCATTATCATTACTTGCAAATCTACCTGTTTTCTCATCCCTTTTTTGTGGAAGTATCTTTGAGGGAATCTCTCTTTTTATGATCCTGTCAAGTCTAAAACCTGAGTACTGTATGCTTTCTGCAAAGACTTCTGCATTTAATACATCTACTCCTTTTAATCTCGTATCACCAATAACATAACAGCATCTGCCACCATCTTTCAAGATTCTGTGACTTTCATCAAATACCTCTCCCATATCAATAAAGAACGCCTCTATCTCTTTTGCCGTCTTGTGATTCCTTTCGGTCATCTTATAAACTATATCCCTTGCTATCTTACTTCGTAACTCCTTATTCTCATATCTCTTGTAGGATGTTCCAATAAACTCTTTTTTATATTCTCTTAAATCATCTGCCAAGTCCAGCCAGATAGTGGATAATTGATGTAAATCTGCATATTCATAACTGGTAACATAAGGGCTTGAAGTTACAACTAGATCTACACTCTCATCAGGTACAGGCTGTGATCTGGCATCGCCTATTTTAATATTTAAATAATCATTGATATTCCCTCTTACCTTTTGAGGAACAAGTTTATAAAATTCGCTGCTTCCTTTTTGCATCCTTATTAGATGCTCTCTTAAAGCATCATATGGCTTTGTGCACTTCTTTTTAAAATCTCTCGTCGGCTTTGTGCTCCCTTGAAGCCATATCGAACAATTTTTTAGGATATGACTGAATGCAACCATGAAAAAATCCCTAATGGTTTCATCCTTTTCTTCATAGATAATTCGTAATATTTTGCCAAGTTCAATTCTATTTTCTTCAGTGAACCAATAATTAATCCTTTCAGTATGTTTTTCCGGGATTAGCGGCTCGATATTGCCGGTATGAAATAATGTTTTTTGATTATCTTTTAAACATTTTATTTTCGCTAAAAAATGCTTTATTTTCTGATCAAGATATGCCGGCTCTATTGGTGTTGATTTTACCTTTGTTATTAGATATGATATTTTATTGATATCTGTTCCACTTGCTTTAAACCCTCTCGATATTGCTGTAACGACAGTGGTTCCACAGCCATAAAAAGGGTCGTTAATGTGGGCATCTTTACATCTCACATATTCATCTATTAATCTCTCTACCAGCTGTGGAATGAATTTCGCAGGATAACGATGGTAGTCATGAGTCCACTTGCCTGTATCCGATGGTTTATACCTCGCAAATGACCAACTATAGTCCATATTTTTCGCATTAAATAGGCGTAAAATCTCCTCAGGTGTCATTATATTCTCTCTCATTTGATTTTGGATTACTTTCATTCGGTTAAAAGAAGTTTTTGCGTAGCGAAAATTTGGACGATGCAACCTGCAAGGTTGCAAACTTAATCTTTTAAAAACATTCTACCTTTGTTCATTATGTATCTCGTTTAGTTTATACTTAAATCTTTTGAAAATGCAAAGTGCCGGAGCGATTGGAACTAACGTCATTTCCCACCATTTTCCAAAAATGGTTTGCAACTCAAAAACGAGTATGTTTTATGACGTGAGAGTATACACAGAGATAATGGCAAGGGTGAAAAAGAGGATGGATATATCTGCCCTTCTTACAATTGCAAAGTATGGGTGCAATGATAGAATGGTAAAGATATCATCTTCAAGACTGGCATCGGACATCAAAACGTCACAGCAGACCGCTGCAAGGAGGATAAAGGAGTTTGAGATGGAAGGTTATATTG
>WAQR01000090.1 GCA_015520145.1 Candidatus Hydrothermarchaeota archaeon | reverse complement strand
TAAGGGAATATTTGGGAGTGATAAAGCAGATGAGATCTATAACAGATTAAGAGAGGATGTGGCAAGTAAGGCGTGATTGAAATGGAGATAAGAAAATTGTTGACAATATTTGTAGTTTTTGTGGTAGTGCTCGCAACCATGTCCACAGTCATTGAAGCACAGCGCGGTGGCATGGGCAGCGGCATGGGCAGTGGTATGATGGGCGGTCACGGAGGGCATCACGGGAAAGTGAATGCAGGCAGTGATAACAACAATGTAGGGGATAACAATAATGCGGGAGCGATAGACGTGTATGTGTCCACAGATAAGCGGAGATACACGCTCGGCGAGCAGATTGGGATAACTGTTACAGCGTATAATCCAAATGATTTTACAATAACACTGGAGTTTGGTACAAGTTCAACAGGTGGGACATGTCAAGCCAGCTACACAATAGATGGGATATCTCCAGCACCAACTGCTTGTGACACCGCAATTGATAATTTTGCTCTTCCACCAGGTGGTTCAGTGACATGGACGCGTACCCATACAAATGAGACCTTTCCATTATCTACAGGGATTCATAGTATAGTAGGTAAAGTATTTGGTTATGTAATACGCCCTATTAAAGTCATAGGACCATTCGAGAGTGACCCTGTAACCATCCGGATAGTAGAACCGGACAATAGCGGCATGTAATAAAACCTCAAAACTCAGGTAGGATTTTAAAAGAATCATTTAAACCCAGCATACTAAATCCTGGGCCCGTAACTCAGTCTGGCTAGAGTGGTTGGCTCTTAACCAATTTGTCGCGGGTTCAAATCCCGTCGGGCCCGTTCTATACCTACCGCTTTAATTTCCTGCATTTTATCCCACCCGGGTATATATATCCGCATCGATTTTAAATGTGTTCTCATCTATGTAGGTTACCTGATAATATTGTTGAGTCCCGCCCGTGTAGAGATAGACACCGGAGTCCGCTACTTCATAGATGCCACTTAAAGATAAGGTTTCGCCTGTAATTGTATTGAAATTCTCGAGATAGAATGTGCCGCCTTGGTAGAATATGATGGTCTCGGTTATCACCCCCTGTGAGCTTTGCCATGTTCCAATTAAATATTGCCATGTGACCTCCGTGGGATATGCATAATATTCTGGCGGTTGTGTTGTAGGTGGTGCAGGAGATACTGGAGGGGCTATGGTCATTATGGTTGTAGCAGGCGTAGTAGGCATAGGCGAAGCGACTGGAGCAGGTGTAGTAGATATAGTGGATGCAGGTGGGAATGTATTAGGCATCGTTGCTGGTGGCGGCAGGTCCTGAGTTTGCAAGCCGCCTAAAACTAAAAGAATTGCCCCAAGTGCCACAAGGACAAGGCCCGTACCGCCTTTTAATGTGAATATTTTACTTGAAATCTCACCGCCCGCATCTTTATCTGAAAATCTGCCGGTCCGCGTAAGATAGATGAAAATGATTCCCACAACTATCAATGCGATTCCTACAGTTTCAATATTTGAGATGGCCATTATCTTACTCACTTAAGATGCTGATGGATTAGTTTTGGAGATAATGGAATATAAAGTTTTGTAGACCCTCCTGCAAGACCCTCCAGTAAGGTTACTTCTAAATCTCGATCCCCTCTTCAAATCCCTCTTCAAATGAGACTTCGCCAGGAATCTTTATATCACCTATCTCCTCTTCAATAATTTTAAATCCCCCTGCCCTGATGCTGACCGTACCTTTCAGATTCCCTGAAAAAATCCTTGTAATCCTGCCACAGCGTATCCACATCCTGAACCCGTCTGTATCCAGTTCGATATCAAGTTCAAACGGTATCCTTAAAATCCTGATTTTGTTTAGGAATACATCAAGAGAAAACTCGCACTTTGATGTCGTTTTGTGGGTGAGGAGCGTTAGCTGGTAGGTGTTTTCACACGGATATTTCTCGCGGTCAGTGAACTCTTTGAGGGCGCGGACATTTTTCCATATCCTTATCAGCAGGTCATATATGTCTATCTTGAAAAATTCCTTTATCTCCGCTCTTGTTTTATCGTCATTTATTCTCTTTGGCCCGGCGAGGAAATTCGCCAGCCTGAATCTAAGTGGGGTTGAGGTGTTTTCCAGTGCCTTATCTGCAATGGCGTCCATCTGTCTTTTAGAAAACAGCATGGCAGTCTTTTCTCCAAATGTCTTTTGGGGCACTGAATCTCTATTATTTATCTTTTCTGGTTTTTCAAAAAGAGGCGTTTCCCCGTCCACCGACAATTCTTCTTTGACCAATCTCGGCTTGATATCTATTTTGAAATACCCTCTTTTTCTGGAAATGGCAAGCACAGCTGCCCCTGCCGCCACGCCAAAAGCCAGGAGGATAATGATTATAAGGTACGGCACCTCAGGGTCTGGCACCTCAACAAAAGGAGGATATGTCTCGATCCCCATCTCTGCCCTCTCAAATCCCCTGGAAGCTGCAAATATCCTTACCACCCCGGGTTCTTTGGGGCTGACAAATGTCGCAGTAGTAAAAGACCCCCCTCTTTTGATAGTTACAGACGATGGTTCTACCCTGCCGCCTGTGGATTTGAGATAGACTGTGGTATCCTCTTCTGCCGGTACAGGGTTCCCTTCATCATCCACCAGGCCGACCTTGATAGTAGCGGTTGATTCACCGTCTGAGGGCAGCGAACTGGCGTCAGATTCGAGAACGAGCCGGGGGCGTGGGGGGCGTGGCACAGCCCTCTCCTCAGGCGGTGATGTGAATTCCACTTCAGCGTACCCGGGTATTAGGCCGCCTTCTAGACCCTTTGAAGTTGCAGTTATTTCAGCTGTCCCACTTTTTAAATAGGATTCGAGGAATGCCGTACCTCTGCTCTCACCTTCATGGATAATGATCCTGGACGTGATCCTTCCAAGGGTTGTATTTAGGAGTATCTCGATGTCTGAAGGGGCTTTGACCTCCTCACCGTCACGGAGCAGGATCACAGTGATCACAGCCCTCTCACCGCCTGTACTGATCTCCCCGGGGTCAGGCACCAGACCAATGGTCAGAGGCGGTTCGTTTACGACAGAAGGCAGGGCTTTTACCGTGATAATAATCGGGGTGCTCCAGCTGCTTTCCTGATTGTATCTAAGCTCGTATATGTCTTTAACTTTGAGCCTTGCATTATATGTCCCGGGCTGCTGGTACAGGTGCTCTACAGCAGGCATATCTATCCAGCCGCTGGTGAAGCCATCGCCATAGTCAAAATAGTATTTTGTGATATTACCAAATGACGTGTCTGAACCGCTGCCATCAAATCTCACCGAATCATTCAAATAAACCGTGGTTGGAGATGCGTTAAGAACCGCGGTCGAGGCCGTAACCTGTGGAAACATGGCGAGTGTGAGGAGTAGAGATAATACAGTAAAAAACTTTTTCATAAGATGCTTTCCTCCTTTTGTCATCTCCCTCACCAGAATTTGAGTATCGGTTTGAACCCCTTTTCTATTTCTTCTCGAGTCTTGCTCCCGAGTTTGATAGGGGCATTATCCATCCTTTTAAACACGTTGAAAAGATTGTAAGCGTTGGGTGGTTGTAAAGCAGACCAGAGGGAAGGTCATTTTGTAATCAAGGCTTGACTCCATCCCGGGCGCCAGATTTGAACAATCTCCGCATGGCCTGATTGCCGATGGTTCTTTGAAGGAATAGGAGGTGGTCAACTGGCGAAGTTATGGATTGAGAAAAATCAGGCTTTCGTGCTTTAGAAACGGTATTCTCATTCTTCACATCAGGCGTTTTGGTTGTTATCCTGGCTCTCTCTCTCATTTGTTATTTCCTAAATATTTCATCCCTTCTCTTGCGCGGGTTTAAATTAATCTAAATTTTACTAAAATAATCATCGACAGTAAAATTATAGTTAGAATTATTGAAAATAATAAAGTGACATCATGGAAACTGAGACTCTTAAAATATCTTTGTATGCCACGCAATTTGCCAGTTTTTTTACGTTTTTCGTAAATGTTTAGCTGTTTGTTACTGGACGTGATAATATCTCGTCTATTTCCATCAACAATCTTCCACTTTTTCTCATTAACAACCAAACGTCAAATGCTAAGACCTGACCCCTATTCGTTTTCTCCTAAACTTAATATTCAAGATAGTGACCCTAGTACCTCCCTCTCTTGGAATCAGGTTTGTCGTTTTTCTCTAACAATTTTGTCTTGATCGATATAGCAAATCACCCTATTTAAGCCACTCCCAGAGCGCTTGTGCGCCACCCATAACTGCACCCCCTACTAAACCACCAACTGCGGCCCCATATGTTGCACCGGCTGCACCACCTGCAACCCCTCCGCCAACCGTTCCAACACCCGGCGCCACAAGAGTGCCGCCTGTGCCCCCACCTAATGCACCAATGATACCTCCCAAGACCATCCCAATGCCGGCCCCAACGCCTGTTGCCGTTGCTATCCTTCTGGCTGCTTCACGCCTTTTCGCCCGTTCCCGGTACTCTCGCTTTGTCTTTTCCTTCCTCGGGCGTCTTCGGCCATAAAAGAAGTGGCCACGAAAGCCAGTTGGACCTAAGATATGATAGTGAGGTTGCCCAATAGTAGGAATTGGATGATGAACAATAGTATGTCCGGGTCCAAGCTCCGTCGCTTTTGCCAGGGCTGCAATACGTGCCTGACCCGGATTAGTGAAGTAGTAATTCTCTCCAGGTATAAAAAGGTCGATATGGCATTGGATGAAACTGGCTGACGGTGTAGCCATCTGTGTCAGTGTATAGGTCAGTGCGTTCTTGAAGCCAGCTCTATGCCTATTGATGCTCCCCTGCTCCTCGAGCGCATCGCCAGGAGAAGTGATTCCTGCAAGTCGTTGATCCCTTGTACCCCTCACTCTTTGTTGCACCACGTGTGTTAACTCATGCGCTAATAATCGACGGCCCGCGGGGGTCTCTGGCGCGTATTTTCCGGCACCAAAAACGACATCCCGTCCAACCGTAAATGCCTTCGCATTGATGGCTTTTGCCGTTTCTGCTGCTCGTCCACCAGTATGCACCCGCACACCGCTAAAATCGTGCACAAAGCGTGGCTCAAAAAAAGCGCGCGCAGACTCCGGTAACGGCTGACCGCCACCTCTTAGACTGTCAATTTGTGAATGCACACCTTTAGAAACTTGAGGGGTGCCGCGTTTACCTGCCGATTTAGTCTGAAACTCTTCCTCCGGCTCTACCTGTCTTTGTACCTGCGGCTCAGGCATCCGCATCACCTGCTCCGCCACCCTCTCCGCCTCCTGCTCGTATCGGTCCCCCGCCCGGCCGATCTTAAGCTTTGCCTGCAAAGCCCCTGACTTGAACAATCTCTGCACGGCCTGGTTGCCGATGGTTCTTTGAAGGAACAGAATGTGGTCAACAGAGGAATTTATAGATTGGGAGAAACCTCTCTTTTGTGCCCTAAAAGCTGAATTCTCTTTATTTGCCTCAGGCTTATTGGCTGCTATTCTGGCTTTCTCTCTCATTTTTATAATCCTTTTTTTAAAAGCTTCCACACATCAAAATTGTTCGGGACGTGAGGAGGATATGAGCCACCCTTATCCTAACTACCAGAATGCTGATATCTGATCCTGATATGCTTTCTGGACAGAGGATGACGTATCCACGTCAAATTCTATGATTATTTCGAACAGTACCGTTACGCCAATCAAAGTGCATCAAGTCTTTCCCTCCTCTATACTGCCCCCCCCAAACCAATCCAGCATGACTTCCCAGAGCGACTACTAGGTCTTCAGTTAAATCTATGAAACCATGTGCTGGATCTCTTACTCCTGCCACAAACTCCCTTCTAAGAGTTCGATTGCGATAGTCGGCTCGAATGCGCCGCATCCAACGATTAACCACGGCACGCCCTGCTGGCAATCTCCTCCTATTAAGATGAGCAATCAAGGAAGTGCGATTGGTGCGAAAGCTGAAGTAAGTCCTCAGAGCATCAGAAGCCTCTTGATGACGTCTGCGAAGCTGCTCCAATGAGAGTCTTCCAGGCGCAGCTCTTATATTAATTCTCCTGCCCAGTATTAAATTTGTCGCCCTCTGGATGATACGGGCTACAACTACACTTCTGCCGATGAAAGGATTCCCCCTATAATTGACATCGATAGCCAAACCAAAAGCATGGTAGCTTATCCTTCCCCCTCCAACTGCAATACCGGGAGCACGACGTCCTGAAATACTATAGAGCCCGATCCTACTGGCAATCTGGGCATCTGTTAAACCACTGTTTCCAGGTCTGCCGCGCAGAAAAGTTGTAGCGAGGGTGAGACGATCGACAAGCTCTCGATGGGCACCTCTCCTGATTCGCATGCCCAGAAAAGTTGCATTATTGACGAGATTCCTTTCCCAGGCCCTTTGGTTTGTTCTGGCATGTCTTAATGTATGTCGATATTTATCAACTGCCCTTGTGACAGTAGTATGGTTGCCGTGCCGTTGAATTTGCGGGCCTGTATGTTTCTGCTGCACCACATGCGTCAGCTCATGTGCCAATAACCATTTTCCCCTACTGGTTTCAGGAGCATATTCCCCTGCACCAAACACCACATTGTAACCGGTGGTGTAAGCTCTAGCATTAAGAGCACGTGCAGTATTTGCTGCTCTGGTATCGCGATGTACACGAACCTGACTAAAATTCCGACTAAACCGCGGTTCAAAATATGTCCGTGTCCGTTCTGCTAAAGGCTCACCACCACCACTACGCATAGCAGTAATTTGAGTTTCAATATCAGGTGTAATAGTTGGAGCCCCTCCAGGCTCGCCCTGAGCTTGAGATGTTCCTTCCTCCACTCCCTTCTGCTGCCGCTGTATCTGCTGCACCGCCCGGCCGACCTTAAGCTTTGCCTGCAAAGCCCCTGACCTGATAAGCCTCTGTACAGCCTGGTTGCCAATAGTTCTTTGAAGACTCATCACAGCCTGCGGTCTTAGACCTGCATACATGGAAGACGGATGCCCTCCATCCCTGACTATAGAAATAAGCCTGTCCCTCTGGACCCCTGCCAAATTGGGTTCATATTCAGAATCAGGGCGAGACATCGACCTTACCAGACCGGTATTTGTTTTATTCTGACTTCTGTTATCAGTCTTCTTGGTCAGATCTTTCATATTCTCACACAGTTTATGTTAAAAGGGCAATACTGAAAAAAGAGTGAAATCGAAAGGTTTGTCAAGACACATTTG
>WAQR01000089.1 GCA_015520145.1 Candidatus Hydrothermarchaeota archaeon | reverse complement strand
TGGTCAATAAAATCAGGCTTACAAGCACTCCGTCCAGTAAATATCACACAACGATTGCAGTCGATTCCAATAATGACGTCCACATCGCATGGAGGGATGGTGTGGTCGGGTCAGGCGCTGACCCTGAAGAGATATTTTATACAAAAGTCGATAATAGTGGAAATACACTGATTGATGATACCAGGCTGACCTATACCGCCAAGCACTCAAGGCGTCCCTGGCTTACAATCGATTCTGATGACAATGTCAACATAGTGTGGCTGGAGGGCCTGCCAGGTGGTGGTGGAGGAAGCACGGACTCGGACCTGTATTACATGAAACTGGACGGCAGTACAGGGAACAAGATAATCAGCGATACCAGGCTGACTCAAACTTCCCCACCCGTGTACAGCCTTATCACGGCAGCGCCCATGGACTCAGGAGACAACATCCATATAGCATGGAATGAAGACAGAACAGGGACAGGCAACACACAGATATATTATATGAAGATAGACAACACAGGCGGCATAATAATCAACGAGACCCAGCTTACCAGCTATCCGTCGCTGAAAAGGCGCGGGATACATACATCAGTTGACCCGACAACTGGCAGTGTGTTTGTTACATGGAGCGATGACAGAGATGGAACAAATGAGATTTACTATAAGCCGCTTAGAGCTGTCAGCATCCCGCTCTCTGCTGGCTGGAACCTGATATCGTTACCTGTTGTACCCAGGGATACGAGCCTCCAATCCGTCCTGGCATCGATTGAGGGCAACTATTCAATTGTATACGCATGGATTGGTAACGGCTGGAAGAGGTCAACAGACCCGCGTGACCCGCTGACAGAGATTTTGCCGGAATACGGGTACTGGATATACATGACCGCACCTGACACCCTGGAAATATTTGGCGCTGTACCTTCTTCAACGACAATCAATGTGAGTACAGGCTGGAACCTGGTGGGATATCCGTCATTTACTTCAAGAAATCTCACCACAGTACTGTCTTCGATAGACTATTCTATTGTATACGCATGGACTGGTAACGGCTGGAAGAGGTCAACAGACCCGCGTGACCCATTGACCCAAATGGATATGGGCTATGGATACTGGATCTATGCCAACAGCGCCGGGAGCTATGCGGTAGAAAATTAAACCGCTCTAGACGGCCAGAACAACTATCCAGCCATCATAATTCGTCGGTGCGTCATGGCAGCCAATCTGTACTACAACCACGCCAGGATACATCAAACATTGGGTGAACCACCCTGATAATCCACTTGATTTTAGCTGATTAAAAATACTTAAAAAATACCTGGATCCATCAAGAACGCCTGTCCGTAAGCTATAAATCCCTCAAAAAAAGAGTAAAAAATGAGCTATAAAAGATGAAAAGATATCGTTTGACAGGACATTGCCTGTATTGTCTGATAGTACTGGCCCTGATATTACCCTTGTGCGCTGGTGTCAGTGCTGTGGAATTCAGGTCCTACAAGATAGTCGCGGATATAGAAGGCGATGCAGTAAATGAAGATATTTTGATAACCTTATTTAACGATGCCAGAACTGAACTCAAATCAGCTACCATCTCAGTCCCACCTGATTCCATGATAATCTCTGTCAGTGACCTTTATGGGGATTTAGAGTATCAGACATCTCTAAAAGAGGGAACGAAAATAGACTTCAACTTTTCCATCCCGGTAAAGCCCGGTGAAGAGCGTTTACTTAGCATCAAACTCAAAACAGAGGGTCTGGTCAGAGAGAAAGGCGACTATTTCGAATATCTCCTGGTATTTACTCCCAAACGGGATATCCCTGAGTTTGAACATGTTTTAAAGCTGCCGAAAAACGCAAAACTATATTCACCCGGCAGGTCATTTCAAATGATGGTACCTGAAGCGAATATCAGCCGGGAAAAAGATTTTTTAATACTCGTGTGGAAAACCGAGTTAAATTCAAATGAACCCGAGGTGTTCCTGGTAAGATTCAAACCCGACCACAATCAGATCAGGACAATTAGCCTCGAAATTCTCGCCTCGCTTTTACTCGTCGTTATATTCATCGTTATTTTTGGATTCTTTTGCTATAAGATCAGGGTGAGGTATAAAAATGTCCGGACAATAAACTCTCTAAAGATATTGAACGAAAGAGAGAGGCGAGTGGTGGAAGAAGTCATAAAAAAAGAAGGAATCAAACAATCGGAACTTCTCGATAAACTTGGATACACAAAGGCGAGTTTGAGCAAGATATTGTCTAAACTCGAATCCAGGGGTCTAATTAAGAAAAAGAAGATAGGTAAGGTAAATAAATTATATTTGGGGGATAAAATAGGATAATTTACTCAGTTGAACACAAAAGTTGAAACAGTTTCTCCAACACATATATGCATGGTTTCCCTCAAAAGAATTATAAACAATTAGGTTTAAAATAATATGGAGGCTTGAAAAATGAAGAGGATGTTTCAACTGGCAACCATTTTAATGTTTGTACTGGGTGTGATAGGCACACCAGTGTTATATGCAGAAGAACCCTCACAAAAGAGGGATGTGATAAAAAAAGAAGTTCAGCGAGACTTAATTAAAAAGGGGATGATTAACAAGTTTAACAAGTCAACTGTTAACAGGTCAGCTATCCGGGGTATCACAAGAGAAGATGTAAGAAAACTCGAAAAAATTGGACTAAAAGAGAGTGAACTGAGAAGGCTTGGTAAACTGGAGAAATGGAAGCTTAAAAAACTGAGCAGGCTGGAAAAGAAAAAATTAGTCAAATTGGCAAGGCTGGAACCCGGAGAACTTAGAAAACTTGCAACATTAGATGATGCCAGGTTAGAAAGGCTGGCCATGATGGACGAGTCCAGGTTGAAGAAAATCGGGAAATTGAGCAGGGCAGATATCAAAAGGTTAGCCATGAAAAATCCTGATGATATGGCCAGGATCGATATTGATAGAGAGATTATCAAACGAGACGAGTTTAGAGAGAAAGCATTTGTTAAAAGAAAAATAGCCAGGGAAAGGATGAAAAAGGCAAGAGAAGATTTCAAACTGGCTAAAGAGCAGCGGATGAGAGCCAAAAATCAGCTACTCAATGCCAGGGGCGAATTCTTTGCTGCAAAAAAGGCTCTGGAAGCGTGTGAGGGAGTGAACACCACCAGATGTGATGAAGTAAGGGAAAATGTAAAGATGAGATCTAAGGCATTCCTGCTACATGCAGCAGACATAATAATAGCAGAACTTGAGAAAGTGAAAGCCAAGCTGGAGAGTTCTGAGGAGCTGAATGAGGAAGAGGCAGCAGAATGGATTGCAGATATTGATGCAAAGATTGAAGAAGTGAAGGATACAAAAGCTGCCATTGAAGCCGCAGAGACTAAAGAAGAGATAGTTGCTGCTGCAAAGGCCATCAAGGTAGAGTGGTTATATACAAAGCACCAGATAAAGAAACTTACCGGGCTGCTCATCCACAAGAGGGTTGGCGGGATAATCGCTAAAGCAGATATCCTGGAGGAGAGACTTGAGGAGGTACTATCCGGTCTGGAAGAGGAAGGAGTAGATACCACAGAAATCGATGCCCTGGTGGATATTTTCAGCGAAAAGATAGCAGAAGCCAGGGCAGAGTACGAGCTGGCACAGGAAAAATGGGCCGAGGTAGAAGAGATTAGGAGCAGCTACGGCGATGTCACTCCAGAAGACCTCAGGAAAGCAGACCAGCTTGTAAAAGAGGCGAGAGACCATATAAAGGCAGCATATGCTGCATTAAGAGATGCCCATGCCGCCTTGAGGAAGATTGTCAGACTGGTGAAGGCCAGCGGTGCCAATATAACTGACCCGGATATGCCGGATTACACACCAGGCGAAGATCTGGGATACTTCATCTGGCAGAGCAGTGCTACAGGTAATTCAGGGGTCTGGACAATCTGTCTAAGCGGTGATGGTGACCTGCACACTGGCAAAGGAACGGTAGAGGCAGATGGCGGGTTCCCTGTAGTCAGGCCATTCCTGTATGAAAGAGGAACCGACAAATACATAATATTCGATACAAAGATTGCGTTTAGAGACAGGGTCAAATCGCATCAGGACTGCCTGCGCTTTGGTACTGCCAGTGAGGAAGTGACCTTCGAACTTTACATCGATGGGAAGCAGACAGACAGGATATTCGTAGGTAAAGATAACACCCAGTATACCTCGCCGGTCACACTTGCAGGCAAACCATGTGCAGGATGTACAGGAGAGGGAGTGGAGTCTGAAGCTGCAGTAGTAGAGGAGGGATATGAGCTAATGGAGTGCAGTACCGACGAAGGTTGTGATGGAGAAGGTGTCATATGCTCGGCAGATGGTGTATGTGTTGAAGAAGAGGAAGAAGGAGAGATGTAAGGATGGAAATGAAAAAGAAGATTGCAGCAAGTCTGGTTGTCCTACTGCTAGTAGCTTCCTTTACAGGATGTATTAACAGGAACCCACCTGCAGAGGAGAAACCTGCAGAGGAGAAAAATGTCGTACAGGGAGAGGTACAAAAGACGGTCAAAGAGACCGTTACTGAAGATGACCCGGCAGCTCAGGATATCAGTCAGGACATGGCAGAGATTGAAAGCATAGAGGAGGAGATGAATATAAGTGATCTTGAAGGCCTTGAAAATGATCTCGATGCTATCGTGTGGTAGTAGCAATCGGATAGATACGGGTAATACGGGTAAGGCTGGTAAGGTGGCTACGGGAAAGTAGGAAGCGAGAATGCTGAATCACGCAACCAAGACCGCTGCAAACCTCCTAATCTCTCTCTTTTTTGTATTTTTGTTTACCTTGTTAATATGTTCAATGACATCCAAGGGATAACCATGGTAAAATGTGAAGATTGTACACTGCTTGAGGTTTTTTCAAACCCTAATGAGAGCTACTGGAACAGGTGCACACTGTATGGGGAGTGGAATATAGAAATAGATGTTGAAAGGGAGTGTATCGACTTCCAGCCAGGACCGTAACAATGGACATCGCTATTTTTCAACGAGGAAACTTTGCAGACCATATAGCAGAAGGTATCAGGCTTAACAGTGATTTTAAAGTATCTGTTTTCAGTGTCCCGGAAGAACTTCCGCAGATAATTGACGAAGTAGAAAAGTATATCAAATCAGATTTTAAAGCAGACCTTATCCTGGACTATCTGTATCATCCAAACCTTACAGAGTATCTCATTGAACTGGCAAAGAGCAAGGGGATCCCGATAATCGTGCCGAAAAGGAAGGTCAGGGACGCCATAACCCCGGTAACCTGCTGTACCCTGGGATTGAATTCCTCTTTAGATGCGGTTTTGAGATACTCGAAGAAATTCGGGTTTCCAGAGATAGATGTGAGGATAGATGACGGAAAAATAGTAGATGTCAAAGTAAAAAAAGGCGCGCCGTGCGGTGCTACCGTTGAAGCAGCAGAGAAGATAGTCGGGATGAACGTAAGCGATGCCATACAGAAGTTCCCGCTGGAAGTCCAGTACCTATGCAGGGCTGAGACAGGGTATGATGTTGCAAAATCAAAAAAATCGCCCCTGCATATCGCCGGTGATGTGCATATAGAAGCGATAAAACGGGCGGTAAAAGCCAAAAATCCGGGACGATCGTCTTGATCATTAATATACGAATCAGAACTGAATCAGCAAGTTTTTATAACCAATCTGCCCAAAAACAAATAGATGCCCATGGATACAGAAGAGTATTTCCAACACCTGGAAGAAGAAGCAAAAAAGGTCTATGAAATAGCTGCGACGGCGAGAAAAAAAGGTGTTGACCCAAGACTGGAGGTAGAGATCCCACTTGCAAAAGACCTTGCACAGAGGGTTGAAGGGCTGGTCGGACCAAAAGGAGTGTCATCAAGGATTCGGGAACTGGGTGAGAAATCAAGTAAAGAGGAAGTAGCAATAGAAATTGCAAGAGAAATCGTTCAGGGCAGATTTGGACGCTTCGATTCAATTGAAGAGGCATCAGAACAGGCGTTGAGGACATCTCTTGCAATTCTAACAGAAGGGATTGTCGCTGCACCGCTTGAAGGAATCGTTAAAGTAGAAGTAAAAAAGAATTATGATAACTCAAAGTATCTTGCCATTTATTTTGCAGGACCAATAAGGTCTGCCGGGGGGTCTGCCCAGGCGCTTGCAGTTCTTACAGGGGATTACATAAGACAGAACCTCGGGCTTGGCAAATACAGACCCACAGACGACGAGGTAGAGCGGTTTGCAGAGGAAGTCGATCTCTACAATACAGAGGCCGCACGCCTCCAGTATCTTCCCCATTCAAGCGAGGTAAGAAAGGCTGTAAGAAACATACCAATCGAGATTACAGGCGAATCAACAGAGAAAGTAGAGGTCTCTGGATACAGGGACCTTGAGAGGATTGAGACAAACCAGTTGAGGGGCGGGGCAGTTCTGGTATTGGCGGAAGGGGTATTACAAAAAGCACCAAAGATATTAAAATATGTGAAAAAATTCAATCTTACAGGCTGGGAATGGCTGAGTGATTTTATCCTGGCAAAGGTAGAAAACGAAGAAAAAGAAGTCGAGATAAAGCCGAATTACAAATTCATAAAAGACCTGATTGCCGGGAGACCTGTTCTGTCACACCCGTCTGCAAAAGGGGGTTTCAGGTTGAGATACGGGAGATGCAGGAACTCCGGGTTTGCGTCCTGTTCGATCCATCCGGCACTTTTGATGTTGCTGGACGATTTCATTGTCACTGGAACACAGCTCAAGACAGAGCGGCCCGGGAAAGGTTCGGCAATCACGCCCTGTGATGCAATAGAAGGGCCAATAGTCAAACTGGATGATGGGAGTGTTACAAGGATTGAGAGAAAAGAGGATGCGGAGAGGTTAAAAAACAGGGTTAAGGAGATACTGTTTCTCGGCGATATCCTGATAAGTTACGGCGAATTTTTAGAAAATAACCATGTCCTGATGCCTGCAGGATACTCGGAGGAATGGTGGTCTCAGGAACTTGAAAAAAAATCGGGCAAGTCAAATGGAGAATTTAAGGAGTTCCTGGACATAAACAATATCCCTGCACCAGAAGAGGCAGTAGAGATATCAGAAAAATTGAACATACCTCTGCATCCAAGATATACCTATTTTTATCACGACGTAACAAAAGATGAATTAAAGGACCTTGTAATCTGGCTTTGTGGTGGTGAGATAAAGGGCGAGGGTAAAGGGAATGGTAAAGGAATGGATAAAGGAAATGGTAAAGTAGGGAGTAAGAGTAAAGTAGAGAGTAAATGGAAGGGCAGCGGAGGTGGGGGGAGTCTTGTGGTGGTAAATAAATTAGAAGAGAAACGGATACTCGAGAAACTTGGTGTCCCGCATAAAGTGAAGGGGAATAAAATAATAATTGACGAATATCTGCCTCTCCTTCGTGTATTCGGGATATCCAGGATGCCGGGGATTGACGGTCCCCTGACTGATTATCTGGACGAATTTTATAAAGTCTTTGAAAAAGCACACACATCGATGGAGATTGTAAACAGTTTCGGCATCAGGGTAAAAGAGAAGGCACCGACATACATAGGTGCCAGGATGGGGCGGCCGGAAAAGGCCAAAGAGAGAAAGATGCAGCCGCCTGTCAATGTCCTCTTTCCTATCGGCGAACATGGCGGGCGTACAAGAGACGTTACCAAAGCAGCTAAAAGAGATGTGATAGAGGCAGAGATTGCAAGGCGTGAATGTCCAGGATGTGGTGAGGTGACATTTAGGACACTCTGTCCGAGATGCAATAGAGAGACGGTGTTAAAAAGGGTCTGCGTATCCTGCGGCATGGTAACCGATGAAAAGACCTGCAGGGCATGTAACAAGAATACCAGGTTCTTTGAAAAGAGGGATCTCGAGATAAGGGAGATATTCAAGTCTGCGTTATCCCGGGTCGGGAACTCGCACAGGGATATCAAGGGAGTTATCGGGATGACCTCCACATATAAAATCCCTGAACCCATCGAAAAAGGTATTTTGAGATCAAAAAACGAGGTCTATGTATTCAAAGACGGTACTACCAGGTTTGATTCTACAGATGTCCCGCTGACACATTTTAAGCCGAAGGAAATTGGGGTCTCTGTCGAGAAGGTAAAGGCCCTTGGATATGATACTGACTACCGGGGGGAGCCAATAACGTCTGAAGACCAGGTGATCGAACTCAAATGCCAGGATATAATATTGCCTGATACAGGCGCAGAGTATCTAATAAAGACAGCTAAATTCGTAGATGAACTCCTAACCAAACTCTATGGCCTTGACCCGTTTTATAATGTGGATAAAAAAGATGACCTGATAGGTCTGCTTGTAATCGGTCTAGCACCCCATACTTCAGCAGCGATTCTTGGGAGGATTATCGGATTTACAAAGGCAAGCGTCGGCTATGCACACCCATATTTCCATGCGGCAAAGAGGAGAAACTGTCTTTTACCGGAAACTGAAGTCCTAATCTTCAACGACAGTCACCCAACCTTAAAAACCCTGGAAGAAATTTACAGGGATGGGGATTTAGCTGAGGAGATTTGCGACGATTTTGGTACAAAAGAGAGAAGAATCGATTTAAAAACGTTTGCCCTAAATCCTGAAAATAACAGGTTTGAGATAAAAAGAATAAAATCCATAATTAAGGCTCCATCTCCGGAAAATCTAATAACGGTAAAAACCAAGACAGGCAGAAAGATCATAACGACCCCAGAGCACAGACACCTCGTTTTTAAAGATAAAAAGCCCAAATTTAAAAAAGGGGTCGAGCTTTCAGATAAAGATTTATTAATTCTTCCAGAAAAGCTGGAAATAGAGGAACACGACACAAAGGAAATTGATCTTCTTTTGGAGTTTGATAGATTAAACCTAAAAGAAAATGCTGTGGTGAGGGGGATAGGAGGCACGATAAGGGGTCTTGTAAGAAGCCTTGGGGGGTTAAAAGAGACCTGCAGGAAATTGCAGTTAAATAAAAAGACCTTCTCTAACTATATTTACCGTGACAGTATCCCTATTTTAATCTTAAAAAAATTGCTTGGATTGAATGGAAAGGATCTGTCCGTTATACCTGCGGATTGCTGGATTGGATTTAAAAGGGATGCAATTTCAATTCCAAGGTTCATAGACGTGGACAGGAAATTTCTGTGTCTTATTGGATACTATCTGGCGGAAGGTCATGCCAGATATATTCCAAAGAAATGCTATCAAGTAGATTTTGCCACGGCTGAGGAAGAGATTAGAAACGACATCGAATCAATAGTTAAAAAGAATTTTGGAATAAAACCTTCATCCAGGCAGAACAGGATAACGATTCCGTCAAGGGTTGTTTACCATCTATTTGTCGACATCTTAAAAATCGGGAAAGGTGCAAGGGATAAAAGGATTACAAAAGAGATACTTGCCTTACCGAAATTTAAGATAAGAGAACTCCTGAGGGCATATTTTTCCGGGGACGGTTGTGTGGAAAAAGGAAGGCTCCATGTGACATGCTCATCTGTCAATGAAGGGCTGCTGCGGGATATAGGCTTTCTCCTTCTCAGGTTTGGCATATTCTATAGAATAAAGTCTGAGGATAGAGGGCCGACCGGGGTGACGGTAAAATTTTATTCCAGGAAGGGATTGAAGCCTTCTTTTAAATTGAAATACCTCTCTATCAGGTCAACTTATGCAAGGAAATTTTGTAATGAAATCGGCTTTGCTTTGAGCAGGAAGCAGGAAACCCTCGAAAAGGCGATAAGAAAAGAGAGGGTTCCAAGATTAAAAAAGGTTGGAGATCTGATATTGGATCCCATTAAAGAGATAACGATTGAGAGGTGTTGGTCTGATTTTGTTTACGATATAACTGTGGAGGGTCACCATAATTTTTTAATAAATGATTTCATTGTAACCGGGAACTGCGACGGGGACGAGGATTCGATATTTTTA
>WAQR01000088.1 GCA_015520145.1 Candidatus Hydrothermarchaeota archaeon | reverse complement strand
AAGGGCTATCAAAATCAGTCCTGATGACACGCGGTATGAGTTTCTTTCAGAGATATATTTCGTGCTTGGAAGACCTGAAGACGGGTTTAATGCCCTTGACAATATTGACTATATGAAGGGGGCAGATGGTAAGGTCTCATGGCTTGACAAGGGCAAATACTGCCACGAAAGCGGGTTTGATGATTATGCCATATTGTGCTGCGATAGGGCAATCGAGAGAGGCGAAGACGCCGCGAGGTGCAATGTACTAAAGGCCAGGATATCTCTTCTCGAAAACGATTACTCGAAGGCAGGGGAGCTTATCGATGCTGCACTCAATATCGATCCTGATTGCATAGATGCGGTCAGGTTGAAGATGATACAGTACTATACTGACAATGAGTGGGAGAATGCCCTCGAATGGGCAGAGAAGGTGATTGAGCTGAATCCGGAGGATGTCGGGGCACGGTTTTTTAAGGCCAAGATTCTAAAACATCTTGACAGGAGAGACGAGTTCCATGAGATGCTCCGTGAGACCCGGGAGCGTGTAATGGATTTTGATACCTTCGGGAAGTATGGTATTGACCTCTACAATATGGGCGAGTACAGAGAGGCCGTGTGGTTCCTGGAGGAGGCACTGGATTTGAGGGAGGATGAGAGTTTAAGAGATGCCCTTACATCCTGCTATTCACTTCTAAAAGATATAGAGGGGATGGGAGCCTGTATCAGGGCAGCAGAAGACGCCCACCCTGATGCTGAATGGCTGAATATTGCAAAGGCAGTACTCGGGTTTTACAGGGACGATATGGCTCTTTTTAAAAAATCTGTTGAACAGATAAAATGGGAAGACACCATCCCGGGTCTTAGTGTGGAGCTCCTGATCCCTGATATGGACGGGGTTCTGGATTTCCTTGATACCGCAGCCAGGTGTTTCCCTGACAACCCGTATATCATTGCAAAAAAAGCTGTGGTCAGAATAGATATGGGCGATATAGGTGATGTGGAGGAGTCGATTGCACTCCTTGACAGGGCAATATCTTTAAAAAAAAGCGCTCTGTTCTATATATATAAGCTCAAAGCCCAGATTAGAATGAATTCGTTGGAAGATGCATTAGAAACTGCTGCTGAGTGTTCTGATAGGCAAATAATACCTGTCCTTAAAGGCATTGTATTCAAAAAGATGGGACGGGAGGAGGATGCCAGGGAGGCGTACGACGAGTACATCAATGCCAGGGTTGATGCCGAGGATGCCGGGGGGGATACTGCTGGAGATGATCTCCCTGAGATTGATCCAGAGATCGACAAAGCGGTTATAGAGAACCTGACAAAAGCTCTTAGAGGGAGGATGATAATGGTCATAGAAGAGCTTGTGATGGACGGTGGTGGAGATTATGGGGGTGACGGAGAAGATGGGGATGTATAACCCAGGAAATCCCATTATCGTCCAGGGCGATAAGTCCGTGCTTCTCGAGGTGAACAACCCCAGATACGAAGCTGCCCGGGACTATCTCAACCGATTTGCAGAGCTTGTAAAAAGCCCTGAACATATCCATACATACAGGATAACGAGCCTGTCGCTGTGGAATGCGGCTGCATCAGGGATGACTCCAGGTGATGTCATCGAGGCACTTGAAAGATTCAGCAAGTACGACCTTCCTGGAAACGTCCTGGCAGATATCAGGGATTATATGTCCAGATACGGCAGGCTTAGGCTCGAAAAAAAGGACGGGCAGCTCGTACTTACAGCCGACGACCCTATCCTCCTGACCGAGATCTATTCAAACAAGAAGATTCAGCCCTGCATCATACAGAAACTGGACGATTCGACAATTGAGGTCAACCCTGCGATGAGGGGACATATAAAAAAGGCATTAACCGAGATCGGATTCCCGGCAAAGGACCTCGCAGGTTATATAACAGGTGAATACCTGCCTGTTGATTTGCGTGAGATAACCGCCTCTGGGACGGAGTTCTCTCTAAGAGACTACCAGGTGGAGGCAGTTGATTCGTTCTACCAGGACGGGACTGTCCACGGCGGGAGCGGGACGATTGTCCTCCCCTGCGGCGCAGGGAAGACCATGATCGGCATGGGGGTAATTGCCAGGCTCAAATGTTCGACACTTATTATCACGCCGAATATCACAGCCGCAAGACAGTGGATTACTGAACTCATGGACAAGATGGATATCAGAAGGGAGGATATCGGAGAATACAGCGGTGAGGTAAAGGAGATTAAGCCGATAACCATTGCCACATACCAGATACTCTCATACCGCAGGAATAAAAGTAAAAACGAATTTCCACATTTTGCCCTGTTCAACTCCAGGAACTGGGGACTTATCATCTATGACGAGGTACATCTCCTCCCTGCACCGGTATTCAGGATAACGGCCGAGATACAGGCAACGCGCAGACTTGGTCTGACTGCGACTCTTGTAAGAGAGGACGGGCGTGAGGAGGATGTATTTGCCCTCATCGGGCCGAAGAAATATGATGCCCCCTGGAAAGATCTCGAGAAACAGGGCTGGATTGCTGAGGCGGTCTGCCGGGAGATTCGGATACCCATGCCGGATGATATCAGGCTCAAATACGCGACTGCCCACGACAGATCAAAGTACAGGATCGCGGCAGGGAACCCCAGAAAATATGAGATGGTAAAAAAGATTGTTGCCCACCACAGGGAAAAGGGTGACAAGATACTGGTCATCGGTATGTACCTCAACCAGCTTAAAGAGATTGCCAGGATGCTGGATGCGCCTGTTCTTACAGGTAGTACGTCCAACAGGCAGAGGGAGATCTTATATGACAGGTTCAGGAAGGGCGAGCAGGACATCCTGGTTGTCTCCAAGGTTGCAAATTTTGCAATTGACCTGCCAGATGCCAATGTTGCAGTACAGGTATCCGGCACCTTCGGGTCACGTCAAGAAGAGGCACAGCGTCTGGGACGTATACTTCGGCCCAAGAAAGATGGGTCGCCTGCCAGGTTTTATACCATCGTCACAAAGGATACAAAAGACCAGGATTTCTCTGCAAAGAGACAGATGTTTCTAACCGAGCAGGGGTACAGGTATGAGATATCCGGGGAGTTTATCCCTCCTTGAGTCCATTGGGTCATCCCATGTGGATATCTCCGTACTATCTCCGTACTAATGGATAGGAATGGATAGGCATATTTTTATATCTTTAAATAGACGTTAAATGATAGTAGAAGATATAGAACGAGGAATAGAAGAGTTTGAAATGAAAAAGAAAACCTTTTATATCATCCTGATTGTTCTGGCAATCTCTGGCATAATATCTGTCAAGTCAAATTTAATCATGGACAGGTTTTTTCCAAAACAGACTTCAACATCCAGTGATATCAATGTTATCCTTATCACAGTTGATACCCTGCGTCCTGACCACCTGGGTGCCTATGGATATGAGAGGAATACGAGTCCAAATATCGACAGGGTTGCCAGGGAGGGGGTGCTGTTTTCGAATGCGATCGCCCAGTCAACTGTGACCTGGCCGACACTGCCTTCAATAATGACATCGACTTATCCAGAGACACATGGGGTTCTGGAAAATAAGATGTTAATAGACCTATCAGTACCAACCATTGCCGAGATACTTAAGGAGAACGGTTTTGCCACTGCTGCATTTGTGAGCAATCTGTGCAAAAAAGAGAGGACAAAACTTCAAGATGAGATCCTGATAATCGGGAAAGGGTTTGAGAGACGTTTCTGTAGTGGGTCAGCATTCATCGACTCTCGGGTACCGCAGGAGATGTGGGATAAGCACATAACACTGAACGCCATCAACTGGTTAAAGGATAACAGGGATAGAAAATTCTTTGTCTGGCTGCATTATATCAATCCCCACAACCCGTATCAACCACCACAACCGTATGACAGGATCTTTGACCCTGATTACAATGGTAGTATAAACGGCAGCAATGAACAGCTCGACTATATCCCAAAAAAGAGAGTCAATCTGACAGATGAGGACTATAACCACATGATAGCCCTGTATGACGGGGAGATACTGACTACAGATGAGTATATCGGACAGTTGCTAAGTGCAGTAGAAGAGTACAATCTCCAGGATAATACTCTGATAATTATCAGCGCAGACCACGGGGAGGGGCTGTATGAACATTTTTATTATTTCAAGCACGGCTGTACTCTATATGATGGTGAGTTGAAGGTCCCGCTGATTATGAAACTCCCTTCAGTATTGCCTGAAGGCAGGGTAATCGATGACCAGGTTGAGAGCATCGATATCACCCCGACCATCCTGGAGATCCTGGGGATGCCCAGGGGTGAGGAGATGCAGGGCAGGAGTCTGGTACCCCTGGCATTAGGAGGAAATGACAGTATCGGGGAGGACTATACTGGAGAAGAGGGAGAGTATAATGATACGGGTTCAGATACGGATATATATGCATATTCTCAACTGTCAAATAAGATCTATTCGATAAGGACAAATCAATGGAAATATATCTATAATCCAGAGGGTATCAAGCCATGCCGCAAAGTTGGACGTTTCGATATTGAAAAGGAAGAACTCTACAACATAAAAGACGATCCAAAGGAGACGAAAAATCTTATCAGTTCAGAGAAAGAGGTAGCAGAGAGATTGAGGTCGCAGCTTCTGCGCTGGAAGGAAGATGTCAGACGAAATGAGACCGCAGTCAGGCGCCCTGTCGATAAGGAGACGGAGGAGATGCTAAAGGCGCTTGGATACGTGGTGTAGGTACGTGGTATAATAGTACAATAGTACGTGGTATTAGTACGTGGTTATAGGTTGTGTGGGACATAGGGGACAGGTAATGGATTACAGACCGGACTACGTTAGTGTAAACCCTAAAACTATATATTGCATTGTAAATAATATTTATTATATGCATTAAAAAATTAAAAAGATATAGGCAATGTGGGGATAAATATCTATGCTGGATTTAGATGAAACGGGAAACAGAGAGTCACTTCAACAGGCTTATGTAAAGCTCCAGGAAGCGTATGAACGGTTAAACGATCTCATCAGGATAAAGGATGAGATACTCTCCAACGTCTCCCATGAGCTTAGAACACCCCTGACAGTGATAAGTGGGGCAGTCGGTTTTCTGGAAGATGAAATAAAAAGTGAAGAGGGAAGGGAGTATATCAATCTAATTAAGAGGAATATCGACAGACAGAACAGGATTATCGGATCTCTTGTTGACTGCTCAAAGATAGAATCCTATAAAATGAGGGTCGAACCAGTCCCTATCGACGTAAGTGAGTTATTAAGCGAGAAGGTGAAGGAGTTTGATTGTGTAATAAAGGAGAGGGGGGTTGAACTTAAATTGGATATCAGGGACGGCACCAAATTCATATATGCAGACGAGAATTCTGTTAATCAGATACTATCCAATCTGATTGACAACGCAGTTAAATTCAGTGGGAATGGAAGGAGAGGTGTGGTCACAATTAAGACTGAAAAACTCCATGATTATGTATGTTTCTGTGTCGAGGATAACGGGATAGGGATACCAGAGGAAGATCTGCCGTCAATATTTGATTGTTTCTATCAGGTAGATGGGGGTCCCAGTCGAAGATACTCGGGTGTGGGACTTGGCCTGGCGATAGTCAAGAACCTGGTGGAGCTGAATAAGGGCCGGGTGTGGGTCGAGAGTGAGGAAGGTAAGGGGAGCAGGTTTTATTTCACGCTGCCTACTGAAAAGAGTACAGCAGGCAAATCATAATATAAATCTGTGCCGCATACATATTAAAGTTTCCTTCTAATAAGGAAAATTTTTATATATTTTTTCCTTCAATATATTACCAATGATCGATAAAAGCAAAGTTGTTGACTTTCTGTTGGAATACGAGGAATTCATGCCGGAACACATTCACAGAAAGCTGAAAATTGATATCAAATCCGATTTTGCAGTATCCATAATAGGGCCGAGAAGGGCAGGTAAGACTTATTTTATGCACCAGCTCAGGCGCGGATTAGATGATGTCATGTATCTGAATTTTGAAGATTCCCGCATAAGGGATACAAAATACAGCGAACTCAGGGATATCATACGGATATATATCGAATTGTTTGGCAGGACTCCAAGGTATCTGTTCCTGGATGAGATTCAGGTCATGGACGGCTGGGAGATAATCCTCAGGGAACTCCATGAATTGAAAAAGTATAAAGTGGTGATTACAGGCTCATCATCAAGGCTTCTTTCAAAAGAGATTGCGACCCAGATGAGAGGCAGAACACTTTCTTACTGGCTGCTGCCCTTTGACTTCTCTGAATTTCTCACCTCAAAAGGACACAAAACAAAGAAAGCAGTGACTAAAGACGAGGAGGCAAGAGTCAGGAATGTGCTAAAAGAATACCTGGAGTACGGGGGCTTCCCGGACATTTCCTTTAGCAGCGATAAAATAAGAATCTTGAGAGAATATGCTGATCTAATACTTTACAGGGATTTCATAGAAAGGCATAATATCAAGAACCCTGCCCTGGCCAGGTTTATCCTGGAATACATGCTCCAGAATTTTTCAAACGAGATTACTGCCAATTCCATATACAAAAAGGCAAAGTCAATTGAACTCAAAACAGCAAAGGATACAGTATATGATTACCTGGACAGGCTTGAAGATACTGCATTTTTCTTTTTTCTGGAACGGTATTCTGCCAGGGCGCACATGCGCAAGGCGTTTCCAAAGAAAGTTTATTTGTGCGATACAGGTCTTACAAAAATAGTAAGGTTTTCAGGGGATTATGGAAAGCTCATGGAAAATACTGTGTTCCTTGAGTTGATGAGGGAAACAAATGAAAACCCGTTAATCAATATCTATTATTATAAAGGCTCACAGAATCACGAGGTAGACTTCTTGCTTAAGGAGGGAAATAAAATAACCCGGTTAATCCAGGTCTGCTATGACCTGGATGATTCAGGCACAAAGCGGAGGGAATTAAGGTCGCTTGTCAAGGCTTCAAAAGAGCTAAAATGCAGCAGCCTTCTTGTCGTAACCTGGGACTACGAGGGTGAAGAAGAATTTAAGGGGAAGAAGATAAAGTTCGTTCCGCTGTGGAAGTGGCTGCTGGGGTATGGGTATTAATGAGGCGGATTGTCCCCTGTTTTCAGTAAACCTAAAATAGTCTGGACGCCAATATTTATATGTGGGCTTGATAGGGTAAGCTTGGTAGGGTAAAGCAGGAGACCGAATTTCAGGCGTTCTTAGATGTGTCAGCTATGTTAGGATATTTAGGAGATAAAGCTGTAAAAAATGGTATATGGTGGGCGATAGTAGCTTTTGTGTTCCTAGCAGGTTTTGCCGGTGCTGTTGGAGGTGGGGAGCATGATTTCACACCGCCGACTGTGACCTATGTACTACCAACGCCTCCCGACAACAGCTACACCAGAAATACAAGCATTACGTTCAATGCAACGGTTGTGGATTCTGCGAGTGTAATCTCACAATGTCTGCTGGAGCTTGACGGCGTGAACTATGATATGACAATCATAGGCAGCGGTACCTCGGTCTCGTGCACCCTGACAAATACGAGCATGATTGAAGGAGTACATACATATACTATACGGGCAAGTGATTCTGCAGGCAACTGGGGCAGTGAGGCAGTAAGGACGCTTACAATAGATATTACGCCGCCTGTCATAACTCCTAAGTCGCCTATAAACGGGTCTACTTATGGGGTTGCGGATATAGATTACAACATCACGGTAAACGAGGCTCTAAACTGGGCAATTGTCAGCATAGACGGCGGGCAGAACATGACAATGGGTAATGATACCCTGTACCATTTTTTTAACCTGAGTTCACAGCATCAATCACTCCCATCAGAAGGGGACTATAACGCAACATTCTATGTCCAGGACATCTCTGGAAACAATAATTCAAAAACAGTCTATTTTACTATCAATTTCACTGCCCCGGAGATCGTTATAGAATCGCCCCAGAATACCACTTATGCCAACGGCAGCAATATTCACTTCAACATGTCGGTCACGAACGTGAACATTACAGACGGCTGGGTGGTTGTAGACGGTGCGAACTATACTCTTGTCAACGATACCCTGTCACACTGGTATAATGTTACTGTCCAGGCTCTGGCGGAAGGATATTACACGGCAACGTTTTACGGCAATAATTCAGGCAAGATAAATAACAAAGATATAACTTTTACTGTGGATACATCCCCTCCATACCTTATTGAGCTTAATTATCCACAAAACAATTCGATTGTCCCTTCATCAGTCAATTTTAATTGGACGTCATATGATAATATAAGCATCTTTTTGACAGCCAATCTGACGATTGACGGGGTT
>WAQR01000087.1 GCA_015520145.1 Candidatus Hydrothermarchaeota archaeon | reverse complement strand
GGAGCCGGGAGATATCGTAGATGTCGTTGGAAAAATAGATGAATACAACGATGAGAGATATATAAATGCCGAATCTATAAACGTGATAGACGACCCGAACTGGGAACTCGTCTTTAACCTCGAACTCATCTTAAAAGAAAGGCTATCCTCAAGATCTGACTCCAGGGCTGCTGTTTTAAATCTTATCAGTGAATCAGACAGCGGTGAGGGGATAAAATATTCCAAACTGCGTGAAATAAGCGGGTTAGATGACGAACAACTCGAAGGAATCCTAAATGAGCTGATGGGGGACGGCGAGATATACGAACCCAAGATTGGAAGGTTTAAGAAAGTTTAATGAAAAAAGAGGTACAAAGGGCGGTTTTATTTTGCCAAGTGCCCTGGTGGCAAACCAGAGGACTTAAACCGCCCTTACCTTATTTATTGTTTCTGTTGTTTCTGGCTCACTTCATTATGTCAGGTAGTTCATGGCATTTCGTACACTGCTCCTGGACATCATGGCAGTTCTTGCAGAGGTTTTTGTGAACCGGGCTTTTCTCAAATGCAATCTTATGCTTTCCAGCTTTCATATCCGCCATAGTCGGTGCATCGTGGCATGTGTCACATGTACCAACTCCGTGCAACGCCACCTCCTCCTGAGCCGCAGGGGCTTCTGTTTGTGGTGCTGCTGTCGTTGCTGGGGCTGCGGTTGTTTCCGCTGGAGTCTCCACTACCACAGTTGGGGCCTGTTCTTTCCCACCACCAGTACAACCCGAAAGAACTACAAAAACCAACAAAATACCGAACAAATATCTCAGTTTCATTTAGTACCTCCTTTTAATTTATTTAAATTAATGTTATATATCAACTTAACAGAAACCGGGCGGATATTTAAATGTTTTTAGAATCTATGAGTTGTTTATTATATCACACACCTCCATCCCCTCACCATTTCCAGCCGCCATATCAAAAACGCCTTTCTGATTTTTACCTATCCCTCATTCTTTCGTAGCTTCGAGATAGAAGAGTACCTGAACAACCAGCATATATACAGTGAATACTGCACCTACCACCATCCCGATCAGACTCCCTATAATCGGAATCATGCCAAAAAACATGTTGATTATTCCAGAAAGGAATGTTATGGCAATTATCCCTATAAACAGTATTATCCCATCGCCCATATTCTTTGTCATCACTTCATAACTCTTCTTTAAGGCAGCTACAGGACCGAGATTGTCGATAATCAATGCGGGGTATGTGAGTAAAAACAAAAAAAACGCAATCAGGCCCGGGAGAATCAGGAGGACAAATCCGATGCCTATTATAATACCCATAAGGATAATTGTGGTTATTATATCTATAAACCTCCTCTGTACTATCCCAAAACCTGTGTTAAGTGAGGTTTTTCCTGTCTGTGCTGATTCAAATGCCATTGCCACAGTTGCCCCTATCCCAATGGCAATAAATAACAGGAAGAGTGCCAGGAAGAGGAACATCCCTCCCATCATACTACCGATGCCTCCCATCATCATTCCGGATGAAGGTCCTGCACCAAAACCTCCAGACATACCCGACATACCGGTCATACCGGTCATGCCAAGTGCCTGACCGAAAATGGTCACAGCGAGTATCACTGCTGCTATTGTTGTTGCTATATTTACCACCAGGTAAGGAACGATCATGACCGGGTTACTTTTTGTTACCACAATTCCCTTTTCGAATAACTTTACGACATCCATCTTCTCTAACTCCCAATTAAAGTCTCTACCCCTGCCTTTATTAATGTTTCGATTTCAAACGTCCAAAAAAGTTTTATAATGCGACCGTTTTATACAGGAATGTACGCCTGGGGGTATGGTGTAGCGGCTATCATAGCAGGCTCCAGACGTTTTCCCTGTTACGAAGATTTCACACAAATTTTCTAACACGGGAGTTACCTGTGGACCTGGGTTCGAGTCCCAGTACCCCCATTTTTTAAAATTTCATATTCTTTGTCCCAAAGCTTTGTCCCAAAGCCGCGTCTTCAATAAAATATTTATACATGGATTACCAAAAGAATCTATGTCACTTACGGGGAAGATATCCGGAGGGGAGAAAAATATGTTTGAAATAAATGAACCGATAGAAGTATTATATTTAGCTACAGGCATTGCGGTAGCAACTGCTATAATAATGAGTGTCAGGATGCTCGAGTCTGAAGGTCCAGATCTTCTAAAATCCAGGATATTCCTGAAATTTGATACGATAGTCAAAGCAACATATATAACATCGGTAGCAGCGGTTTTTTATGTGATAGCAAACATTTCCCATTATCTGGGCGTGAATGTGTTTATCCATAACCTGGGCGAGATAGTATTCAATCTTGGAATAATAATATCCATTATGATTATTTATCATTCTTTAAAAGGAGGAGACTGACTGAGATGGGTGAAATAAGTCAGGGCGATACTTTGATACTCAGTACTTCAGTACTCAGATGACTCCAAGCCCTGCCATCGCAGAGATTATAAGCAAAATCCCGGCAATTCTGACAGCAAGTTTTGCCATTCCACTGCCGACAACCAGGATAGCAAGTCCACTGATTACAGGAAGCCCTGCCACAAGATAGAGCCATATTGATCCATGGGCGAGACTGGGTGCCAGTTGAAGGGGAAAGAAATATATTAAACCACCTACGACAACAAGGGCTATCCCGATTACTTTAAGCACAAAGCCTACAATCTTCGGTGCTATGGTCAAAAGCACAATACCCAATATCAGCATAACAATACTTGAAACTGGCAGATTCATACTATATCCTTATATATGCTGCATATATAACTCTTGCTGGAAGATAATCATGATTGAAGGAACATTTTTTATCGAAGCCCAGGGAAACAACAAAGAGCTCGTTGAAAATTCTCTTAGAGACCTGATAGAAAACCTCAAAAACGAGCCGACCGTTGTGGTCAAAAGGGAATTTTTTGATAGGGTCATAAAAGATGGGGAAAACTTCTCTGCAATGGTGGAAGTCGACCTTGAGATGGATGACCTCGGGACATATATAGATACTGCCATAAAATACGGGCCATCGGCAATCCAGATTTCAGGACCAAATGAACTGACGGTATCCTCACAGGAGTTTCTAAACATTATAGGGAGAATAATAGAGATTACCAAAACCCTGTATGAGAGAACAGGCGCATGCTTCAAATTTACAAAAAGTAAAGACAGACCACATATAGGGCTTGATGAAGAGGATATAGAGGTGCTGCTGGAAGACGGTGCAATCAGGGTAAAGATAGTAGTTGAGGTGAACACGACTTCCAGAAAAAAGGCAGTATCAGATTTTCTAAATGCCGTCCATGAGAATATATATATAAATAAAGTAAAGACCAGGCGGCTTAAAGAGGTAGAGAACGGAAAAGGATTTACAGGTATAATCGGGCTGGACGCCCTGATTCCTGACATAAGAACCCTTGTGGATATAGCCATCAAACACACACCTGTGTTAATCGAGATAATAGAACCAGAAAATATAAAGATGACTATGCTTGATTTACAGGATATCGGCCTGGATATTGCGGGCGTGTTTTTTGAAATGTCGTGTGCAGTGGCAAATGCCAGGATGAAACTATTCTAGTCCCTCCTCAACCGACCTGATCCCTCTTTTTAATCTCGACTGGCTTTTGATCTTTCGAGAACTCGCACTCAATGCGGTTGAGCCATGAAGCATTGGTTGGCAGAAACAACGAGTTCGAGATCATTCTCCCCTGCATACTCCAATATTTCAGCCTTCTTGTCGTTTTTTAACTCGAACACCGGGTCGTTCGAATCCTTCCAGGTCTTTGTGCGCTGGTGACTTATGCCTGCATTTCGCAGGATATTATCCACTCGTGGTAGTCTATAATGATGAGGCAAAGAAGTATCATGTCATATGGGAGTTACGGTTGAACTTATGGCCTTTAGGCAAAGCACTACATAGAAAGTTTATAAATAAAAAAGTTAAATAAAAAAGTAGAACTTCATTTAATAATGTAACAGTATTCCAAAACATCCTGAAACGGTGAAGGAACGGTGAAGATAGATGAATTTAATTTCTATTGTTGACGTAAAAGACAAACTGGATAATATCTTTGAGCTATCAGCTAAACTGAAAAATGAAGCGAAAAGGGGGATCTTTAACCCTGAATTAAAAAACAAGACACTTGCAATGATATTCGAGAAGGCGTCTACGAGGACGAGAGTCTCTTTTGAGGTTGCCATGACCCAGCTCGGCGGTCATGCGATATACCTGGCGCCGAGAGATACACAGCTCCAGAGGGGAGAGAGTATAAAAGATACTGCCATTACACTTAGTAAATACGTTGACGGAATAATGATAAGGGCTTACAGACATGAAAACGTCCTGGAACTTGGAAAATACTCTACAGTACCGGTAATAAACGGGCTCACTGACCTGGAACACCCCTGTCAGGTCATCTCAGATCTCTTTACGATAAAAGAACATAAAGGGTTTGATGCCAGACTCGCATACGTTGGTGATGGTAACAACGTCTGCAATTCCCTGATACTTGGATGTGCAATGACCGGGATGACTTTGTCTGTCGGCTGTCCTGAAGGCTATACACCAGATAAAAAGATAGTCGAGACCGCAGCGGAATTTTCAGACAAGATCACAATACACAATAATGCAGTAGACGCAGTCAAGGCAGCGGACATTGTCTATACAGACGTCTGGATAAGCATGGGACAGGATGCAGAAAAGGAAAAAAGAATCGAAGTGTTTAAAGAATTCCAGGTGAACTCGACGCTTTTAGAGAATGCAAATAACCCTCTGATTATGCACTGCCTTCCAGCAAAAAGGGGGTTTGAGATAACAGACGAGATCCTTGACAGCGAAAATTCAATTGTCTTTGAGCAGGCTGAAAACAGGCTCTATGTTCAAAAGGCTTTACTGTGTATGCTTCTATAACACGTTCCGACGTTTCTTTTCAACAAGACGTTTCCACCAGCAAAGCTCAACTGAACCGCAACATATAAATCCTAAATTCCTGTATTTGGAGAGCATGGATAAAAGAGGACTGGAGATTGACGAGGTTCTTGACATACTGAAAGAGGCAAGAAAAAAAGATCTAAAATATGAAGACGGCAGGATTTTAGGGTCGATGTGCACAGTTCCCCATCCAGTATCCCTGGAGGTCTACAGGCTATTTTATGAGACCAACATGGGTGATGCCGCCCTGTTTAAAGGCACAAAAGAGCTCGAAAAAGAATCTATCAGGATGCTCGGCGCACTTCTGGGCAACGAGAATGCCTGCGGATTCATTGTCACAGGCGGGACAGAAGCGAATCTGACAGCGCTCTGGGCTGCAAAGAGCATTAAAAAGAGCATTAAAGAGGACATAAAAAAAAAGTCCCAGGTCATAGTACCGCAATCCGCCCACTTCTCATTTGAAAAGGCGGCAGACATCCTCGGACTGGAGATAGTCCGCGCACGACTGAACAGTGACATGACCGTGGATGTCAGAGACATTGAAAAAAAAGTCTGCAAAGATACCCTCGCCCTCGTAGGAGTTGCAGGCAGTACAGAGTACGGGACGATTGACGATATCACAGCAATTTCCGACATAGCACTGGAAAACGACCTATACCTGCATGTGGATGCTGCATTTGGCGGATTTGTCATCCCTTTCCTGGAAGATGTAGGTTACAGGTCAAGGCCATTCGATTTTTCTATCAAGGGAGTAAATTCGATTACAATCGACCCCCACAAGATGGGCATGGCACCGATACCAAGCGGCGGGATACTTTTCAGGGACAGGTCACTCATCGAGTATATGAAGACCTCCTCACCGTACCTCACCGAGAAGACGCAGTACACACTCAGCGGGACAAGGAGCGGTGCAGCCGTTGCTTCGACCTATGCCGTCCTGAAACTGCTTGGAAGGGAGGGCTACATAGAGAATCTGAAGCGGTGCATGGAACTGACAGACTACCTTTACCATGAAATTAAAGGACTTGGATTTGACACAATCAACCCCACAATGAACATCCTGGTATTCTCGCACAAAGACCATAAAGACGTTCTAGAAAGGCTTACAGAGAAGGGCTGGATAGTGTCAAGTACGAGAAGAGGCGAGATCAGGCTTGTGATTATGCCGCACGTGACAAAGGACCGTGCCGACGAACTTTTGCGGGATTTAGAAACGATATCCTGGCACTAACAATTCCAATAATAACCCCAATAATAACCACCCAGTAATGACCCCGATTATACCGAGAATATACCGAAAAGGTTAAAAACCTTTATTACGATATTCAGGATAAAATACTTTTTCTATTTCAACAAGACCAGGAGAAGACACAGTGAAATTGGTTGTTTTTGAAGACCGTACATTGGTAGATACAAAATATCAAGCAGAAGCTGCAAAATTAGCAGGCAAAAAGACAGTGTTCCAGGAGACAGACAGGAAGCTGAATAACGGCGACATCAAGTACAAAGATGCGGTAAAACAGAAAGCAGGGTTTCTCAAGGACCTGGAAGTGGAAAAGGTTTACAATGTGATAAAAGAAACACCGCTTATAAGTGGTGCAGTCGAGACCATAAGCAAGCTTAAAAGCAGGGGGATTAAAACCGGGATAATCTCGGACTACGATATCTTTGCTGAGAAAATAAAGGACGACCTCAATATGGATTATTCCTGTGCCAACGAGCTGGAGATAAACGAAGGCAAAATAACAGGTAAAATAAAAGGCCATATCCTAAAAGACAGAGGACAGGCCCTCGAAGATATAGCAAGAGAGGCAGGCGTTCCACTGAAAGAAACCGCGGTTGTCTGCATGAGTAATAATAAACATACATTTAAAAAAGCAGGACTTTCAATTATAGACCCATCAAAAGACCTAAAAGAGGTCACAATGCATGTCTTTGGAGAGTTCAACGTGGACGATATGATAAAAGAGATAAATGAACAGGAGATAAAGATCAGGCAGCTTAAAAAAGAGATACTTGACAAAAAAGCAGCTATCAGCAACATTAACACCAGAAGACGTGAACTTATCAATCAGATAAAAATAAAAAATAACGAAGCGAACCGTTCCAAGGAACTCCGGGACGAATTGAATGAAAAGATCAAGACATTTAAAAACGAACGTAATAAAATCAATGAAATAGTAAAAGGACTTTTAGAAGAGTTTAATAAACTAAAAGAGACCGCGCCTAAAGGTGACTTCAGGGGGATGGGTAGAGAACTGAAGAAGATGGAATGGCATCTCCAGACAACGGTCATGGAAATAAAAAAGGAAGACGACCTTGTCAAAAAGATTGAGAAACTGAAAACAGAGCTCAACGAGTATAAAGACCTAATCGAAGTATCCAAAAAGATAGACAAGGAGAAAAAAAAGTCCAGACGCGTACACGAGAAGATTCTAAGCCTCTCAAACGAATCCCAGCAACACCACGAGAAATTTCTCGAGGCGATCAGGGAGATTAGAGAAATAGAGAGTAAGATAGATGAACAAAACAAAGAAAAAAATGAAATAATCTCTGTTCTGGAAAATCTGAAAGCAGAACTTAGAGACGCAAGGGAAAGGTTAAAGAGTCTGGAACGAAATATAAAGAATATTGAAACAGAAAACGTTATAAAAACATCTAAAGAAACAGAGAGAGAACTGAAGAAAAAAGCCGATAATATATATAAGCGTTTCAAGAAAGGAGAGAAATTAGACCTGGAAGATATATATCTTCTAAGGAGATTTGATCTGGTATGAACATGCTATCTAAAGGTTAGGTGATGGTACAAACGGAATATAACAGGATATTGATAATCTGTATCGACAGGGATGCAGATATATTGCAGAAAGTGGGAGAAGAAGGTCCTATACTCGGGAGGGATGAGGTGATGGATATAGCCGTCAGACTGGGACTGGCTGACCCGACTGACACGGATACAAATACCCTCTTCGAGTCCTTGAAGCTTTATGACAGTTTTGAGAAAGAAGGAAAAGATGTGGAGGTAGTTACACTTATAGGAAGCCCTGATGTAGGTATAACATCTGACATGGAGATATCCAGACAGCTTACAGAGATCCTCGGCATCTGGAAAGCTGATGGAGCTGTTGTTGTTACCGACGGTGCAGAGGATGAGTTTATCCTCCCGATAATTCAATCAAAACTGGATGTAATCAGTTTAAGAAGGGTGATAGTCAGACAGAGCGAAAGGCTTGAAAGTACATATTACATGATCAAAGAATTTCTCCTTGATTTGGTAAACGACCCCAAGTTATCCAGGCTTATTATAGGGCTTCCAGGGATCGCTGCGGTACTCTATGTACTCTTCCCCCAGCATGGCTGGAGACTCATTATCGGGGTTCTTGGCGTGTTTTTGGTAATTAAGGGATTTGCGCTCGAAGACCCTATCCAGAAAGGGATTGATGAATTCAAGTCATCTTTCATTGCTGGGAAAATAAGTTTCTTCACATATGTTGTTTCAGCATTACTTGGTATTGTGGGGGTGTGGGCAGGCTATAATGAGGTGTTACTAGGAGACAGTTACACAAATCTACTAGACGCAACACCCTATTTCATTGCCGGGGCGATTGACCTACTGGCGTATGCTGCAATTGTGGCACTGATTGGGAAGAGTATTGACGCTATTTCAGAAGGGCAGAGTATCTGGAAGTATGTAAGTCTAACTGTTTTTACTGTGGCCATGTGGTTGATCCTGGATGCTGTAAGCCAGTTCTTACTTGGACAGATCGACGACATTAAGTTCGCGGTCTCGGTGGTCATTGGCCTGACACTCTCAATATTATTATATGCGTCTATAAAGTTTATTGGGGGAAGCACCAAACTTACGGCGAGCGACTGAGGTGGATTCCAGTTAATTATGTCTACCGCGGTAGACGAAAAACCGTAAATTTGCCGACGATGGTCGAAATATTTAAATAACGGCCGGGCCAAACAATAACCCATGCTACCCGATGCAGTAAGAAAATGGAACCCCTGGTGGACCGAAGGGAAGGTACCAGAGGGAATCCTTGGCATCAAAAGGGAAAAACTTGGAGAAGTAAAGAAATCCATCTCGATGAAACTCTTAAAAGACATAATCGGTGTGAGGCGATGTGGAAAAACTGTTTTAATGTACCAGACAATCGAGCATCTCATCTCCTCTGGCATAGACCCAAAAAACATACTCATGCTCAATTTTGACGATAACGAGATATACAGCACCAAATTCCCAGAACTGCTTAAAGGATGCAGGAAGATAAACCCGGATATATCTCATATATTTCTGGACGAGATACAGGAAAAGGAAGGCTGGGAGAGGTGGGTAAGGGGCCTATATGACACGAGACAGTTTGAACAGATATTCGTCTCGGGCTCGTCCTCAGCCCTTTTAAAAAGTGACGTGGGTCGGGTACTCACAGGCAGACATACGACCTTCATACACTTTCCATTCTCCTTTAAAGAATACCTGAAATTCCAGGGATGGGCGAGGTTTGACATGGACTATATTGAACATCACAGGTCAAAGGTCCTGCATTTCCTTGAGAGATACCTTCTTGAAGGAGGGTTCCCGGAGCAGCTCGGCAGACTTGATGTGGAAAGGCACAGATACTTAAACGACCTCTTCGACGACATCGTTTCCAGGGACGTTGCAGCTAAATACAATGCAGACTATGATATCGCCAGGAGGGTGGCATATTATATGCTCAGCAACTCTTCAAAGGCAATGAGCCACCGAAGCATTGCCATGTCCTGTGGGGTCTCCCCGGACACTGTTTCAAAATATATCGCATACTTCGAGGAATGTTACTTGATATTGCCTTTGAAAATGTTCTCCTTTAAGC
>WAQR01000086.1 GCA_015520145.1 Candidatus Hydrothermarchaeota archaeon | reverse complement strand
CTTATACAATTGCCGTTTATAAAAACCCTGCCCTCACGAATCTCAACCGCCCCGGATTTGCACTGCCCGATACATACCCCGCATCCGAAACAGTTCTTACCCCGCTCAATGATGCCGAACAGGATCTTCACTCTCTCCATCTCGTCTCCTGCATCTCCCGCATCTCCTGCATCGCCCAGATTCACCTCGAACTCACCGTTTCTATATATCGTCATACCCCTCACCCTAAAATACTCCTCTCCCCTCTCAACCTCTCCAAATATCAATGCAAGATTTGCCGCCCTACCAAAATCAGAAAAATCAAACGATTCGAATTTCCCTGTAGCCCTGGAATCGCAGACACGGTACTTAAACACCTTTTCATTCCTCCTCCGTGTACTCAGCCCCAGATCAGACGCCAGCCTCCTCTGCCCACCTGACGGATTCCTCCACCTCCAGAACCCGTATTTCTGCTCTTCTGGCGAGATACCTGACTGTTCAAGCGTTTCCCTCCACATGTCAAGTAAATCCCTGTGCGTCGACCTCATCACCTCGAACTCCGCTATATCAGACGCAGGACACGCCCAGCATCCAATCCTCTCAAGCCCCCTGCTGTAAAGGGAGTTGGTCATGACGCCCTCTCTCATAAGATACAGCCACACATGGAGTGCAGACCAGTTCTGTATCGGACTTGCCCCGACCTGTGACGGTACCCATGGGTTTCTCCATACCCTCTCGCTTCGTGCCCTGACCTCTGACTCGTACCGCCGCTGGCCGATAAAACTCAGGCACCCGTCCCTGAAATGCCTTGAAATCAGCCTCGTCGTCGGGCCGAGTTTGCATATCTTGCAGCACCACCTGTAATCCCTGCCAGGCGGACCGAAATACTCAGTCCCGCGCCAGAACCCGTCGCCCGCACGCTCGGTTAGAAGCTCAAGCCCATACCCCTCTGCAATCTCCTTCACGTGTTCCACAGTCTCCGGAAACTCCAGACCTGTATCGATAAACATAAGGGGCACATCATCAATCACCTTTTTCACCAGCAGCAGTGTTGCAAGGCTGTCCTTCCCACCGCTGAACGCCACTGCCTCTGGCAGCCTTATCTCGCCTGAGACCTCCTTGATAAAACGTAATGCCTCGGATTCATACGTATCTATAATATCCCTGTTTGCCCTCACCACATCGTCCCAGGTCTGGCCGCCTGCCGGGATAGCTGTCTCTTCCACCCTGCCGTATCTCCTGCATTTTACAAATATCCCTCTTCTCTGTTTCTTTGCGGCTTTCCCGGAAAGTCTGCTCCTCCCAACCGCGATGACCTCTCCATTTGAGGTCACTATCACCTCCTCGTCCTCTTCTATTGACTCATCAAAACTCTTAACACCAGGCATTAAAACGCTTGCGCCTTTCAAGATATATTCCACAGCAGACCCATCGATTTCAACAACTTTCTTTCCCAAAACAAGCCTCCCTGCCCCGGCGAGCCTTGGCAAAAACTCGAATGCCTGCGACTTTAAATCATATTTAAGCACGCCCAGGGTCTTCCCGTCCATGATGACCTCATCGAACCTATCAAAGCCTGAGGCACTGTTTAATAATACGACCCTATCATCAGGTATCAGCGCTGTTCCAAACTGCTTTGAGGTCGTCCTGTTTATAAGCCTGATATCCTCTTCAAACGCCGGGCGCACGTCTCCAGGTGGCGTTATCGGTACCTCTTCTGTCCGGCGTTCACATATCCCGCATACCCTGCCCAGAACAGGGACATTACACGTCCTGCACCAGAAAAGATTGATTTTTCCAAGATACGGCGGTTTCATTTTTCTACTTCCACATTTTACTTCCACATTTCTTTTACTTCTATTCTTTTTACCTCTAACAACCTCTAACAAATTCGTGCATCCTCTGCACCCTTCTAATCCTATCCTATCCCATCCTACAATCCTGTTTAATCCTGAAGCCATCTTGCAGCCATCCTGCAACCTGCCTGCAACCTGCCTGCAACCCGCCTGCAACCAGCCTTCAAGGCAGCTTATCTCAGCTTACCTCCAAGAGAAAGAAGAAGTACCACAATCATAACACCTGCACCTATCCCTGCACCTGTTAAAAATACACCTGCTATACCAGACCCAATCACCACAGGCGCAAAAATGAGAGGTGATGCGAACTGGCCGAGAAAACTGAATGTAGTCGAGTATCCTACTGCCCGTCCCCTGGCAGAGATATCGACCAGCTCTGTAACCCAGACCATGAGCGTTGGGAGGGTAAGGCCCTGACCTACGCCGACTAATATCAACGAAACAGCTAAGATTGCAGGTGAAACAGCAGCAGATGCAAGAGCAAAACCAGATGCCCAGAACCCGAATGCCACCATCAATATCCCGGGATATGATAGGACTGACCTAAACCTGCCGTACATCAGTGAAATAAAACTTGCTGATATAGAGACAGATGTGAGGAAAAGTGCAATATGAAACGTATTGCTTATCCCAAGCTGGGCAAGCCGCTGCGGGACAAATATCACCACGACATATAAAAATGCCATCGCTAAAAAGCTTAAAAGATAGATAAAAGACAATATCGGTGTATCCTTCAATATGCCAAGAATCGACTTATTTTTCTTAGACCTTCCACTTCCCCCCATTCCCGGGGAATAGGTTTCAGGCACAGTAAACCATACTGCAAATGCAAGCAGAATTGCAATAAAATAGACTGCAAAAGGCAGGTGCCAGGAAAATACACCCAGTGCCCCGCCAAGCAGAGGGAATACCACGCCACCAAAACTGTTTGCACTGGCCCGATAACCCATCACAGCCGCCCTCCTATGTCCGCGATAGAGGTCTGCAATAATAGTTGTTATAGGCGTTACTATGGCAGCGACTGCGATACCAAGAAACGCCCTGCTTAAAAGCATCCATGTATACGAAGAGATAAAAAGCCCGGCACCTCCTGCAACGCCATACAGCAAAAGCCCGCAAAGGAGCACCGGCCTCCTTCCTATGCGGTCAACCAGATTCCCGACAACCGGGCTTGTCAGGGTGATGAAGAGTGCGTGGGCAGTTACTATAAAACCGATGGAATACGGTGTCGCATTCAACCCCTCCCGCATCGAATTGATTATCGGTCCTATGGTCGCTCCTGCCATGACTGTGAGCGTGGAACATGCAAGTATCACCGGGATAGAGTGCTTCCTGGTTTTGATGGTTTTTCTGGTGGTTTTCTCTGTCTTAATTTCTTTCACCTTCAGGTTCTATATTTGATATATGATACAAATCTTTTTAAAATCATTGATGTTAAGACTGTAAAGGATGTGAAAAAGGGATTAAAAAAGAGGTCTAAAAGAGGTTTGTAAAATGAATCTGATGGTCCAGGGCACTTCGTCGTACTCAGGCAAATCCTTCCTTGTGATGGCGCTTTGCAGGATTTTCTCGAGAAAGGGGTACAGGGTCGCGCCGTTTAAAGCGCAGAATACCTCGAATAACTCCTATGTCACAAGGGATGGTGAGGAGATCGCACGGGCTCAGGCACTCCAGGCCATGGCAGCGGGTGTCGAGCCGGCAGTCGAGATGAACCCCATCCTGGTAAAACCAAAAGGCGAGAGCCGTTCCCAGATAGTGGTTCTGGGAAAGCCGTACAAAGATATCGATGCAGGGGACTATTATGCAGATTTCGCACTAAAAGAAGGTATCGGGATAATCCGGGAGGCGTACAGAACGCTGGAGGAGGAATATGACCTGATAATCATAGAGGGTGCAGGCAGCCCTGCTGAGATAAACCTGTACGACTGCGATATCGCAAACATGCGCGTTGCAGATATAACAGGCGCCCCGGTGATACTCATCGCAGATATCGAGAGGGGCGGGGTCTTTGCGAGCATCCACGGCACGCTGAGCCTTCTAAAAGAAGAACACCGCCTGAGGGTGAAAGGGGTTTTGATAAACAAATTCAGGGGTGATATGGAGATACTTGAGAGTGGGCTGACGATGATAGAAGACCTTACAAAAAAGAAGGTGCTCGGCGTTATACCCTATATCAACGATCTCAGGCTCCCTGACGAGGACTCGGTCTCCCTGGATGCCACGGAGGGTATGGTAGAGGGTATGGTGGAGGGTATAGGGGAGGGTATAGGAGAGGGGATGGTGGAGAGCATGGTAGAGGGGATGGCACGGGGTACGGTGCGCAGGAGTGCCAGGAGTGCCAGGAGTGCCTGGAGGAATTCAGGAAATGCCATGAATACCGCAGGACACGAAATCGCTGTCATCAGGCTCCCAAGGATTTCGAACTTCACAGATTTCGACCCGTTAATCCACAGCGGAATGAATGTAAGGTTTGTCAAAAACGCAGACGAAATAAAATCGCCAAAGGCCATCATCATCCCGGGGACAAAGAGCACCATCCCTGACCTGCTGTGGATGAGAGAGAAGGGGTTTGAGGAGAAGATAAAATCATTTTACAATAAGGCCCTGATTGTAGGTATCTGCGGCGGGTACCAGATGCTCGGGAAAAGGATAATCGACAACGGAATCGAGGGCGAACACCAGACCGTTGACGGCCTGGGTCTTCTGGATATCGAAACCAGGTTTGAGGGATACAGCAAGACCACAAAACTTGTGACAGGTGAAGTGATAGCTGAAAATGGACTTTTCAAAAATATAACGGGTACGCATGTATCAGGGTACGAGATCCATATGGGCGAGACCATACCAGGGAAGAATGCCTGCCCGCTTTTCAGGCTTACAGACGGGCGAAACGACGGCGCAGCTGACAGGGACGCGGTAGTGTTCGGGACATATCTCCATGGAATATTCGATTCGCCTGGTTTCAGGGCAGCGTTTATCAGGCATATCTGCAAAAGCAGCCTGACTGGCAGTACAGGTCATGCTGGCAGTTGCAGAATGGATGGTGTCTGTACGAATCGACGAATAAAGGAGGTGTGGGATGAGAGCATTGACAGGGCGGCTGAGATTGTTGCAGGGCATGTGGATATCAGGGAGATTGAGCGAATTTTAAAAGGAATGTGAATTAAAATTTACTGCCTCTTTTTTGTTGCACGTTTTGCCATGTCTTTTACCCTTGTTGATGTAAATACCTTCCCCTCTGGATGAAAGACGTTTACAACAGAATCGTCTGTCATGAGGTCTTTTAGGGATTTCAGGGCCTCTGGATTGCAGGTCGCTCCAAGGGCGCAGGCAGAAGATGCGCGGACCTCGTCCCTGGAATTTCTGACAAGCTCCAGGAGCCTTGGTAAAGCGTCTTTTATCATATCTGGTTCTTTAATACCTATGAGTGCAAGTGCATATGCAACGTTCTCTTCAAGAAACGGCTCGCCTTCTAAAAGTTTTATGAGTGTTGGAATAGCATCTTTTACAAGGTCGGGGTCATGGTTTCCAATAAACCCCAGGATATATGCAGAATTCATTTTGACAACATCATTGTCATCGTCCAGGGCATTTATGAACCTCTTTGAGTGCGGTATAACGCTCTCAGGATTGCCTTTTGCAAAAAGCGCAAGTGAACATGCGGCATTTGCGCGTATCGTGTCGTTGTCTGAATCCAGATAGGAGAGGAGTATCTTTGTAGCATTTTCTATCAGTTCAGGGTCGTCCTCTCCGATTATTGCCAGGGCATATGAGGCGTTCCTTCTGACATTTAGATTTTCGTCATCTAAAAGTTCTATGAGCCTATCCGAGTAGGGCTTTATAGCATCTGGGATGGTGTCTGTCAGCTGTGCAATTGTAAAGACTGCGCTCTGGCGTATGGCCGCATCCCTGTCTTCAATGAACCTGAAGAGTTCTGGGAGGAAGTCCTCTAGAAGAATCGGGTTGTCCTCTCCGATACTGCTTATCACGTAAAATGCCTTTCTCCTGACCTCAATGTCGGGATCGTCGAGTAGTTTTTTAATCTCATCAAGCACTTCCGGGTCACGCTGTGCAAGTTCCTTCAATTCGCTTATAGGTCTGTCTTTTATCTCCATACTTATAGGAGAAGAGAATTAGCAAATAAAAGGATTGCGGTTCTACTGTGGGGTTGTGTCGGTTTGAGAGGATTTTGAAAACCCCCATCAGCGCGTGTCGAAATGCAGTGGGGTGGATGAGTGGATGGTACAGCGGTAGCGTTTGTAATCCTACCATTGTATTTAACAAAAAATGAAGTTAGTCAAAGTGCTCTTAATCAAAGTGCTCTGTGATAATGATAATTAAATATAAATACAGCCAATCCTAATTTGTCTCACATGAAGAAAATCATCTTCGTATTGCTCATCTCTGTTATCCCATCAGCCTTTGCCCAGGAAGATATCACTTTGCAGATAGATTT
>WAQR01000085.1 GCA_015520145.1 Candidatus Hydrothermarchaeota archaeon | reverse complement strand
TCAAGTCCTGTCAATAAAAACGGCTCATATCTTGATGGAAAGATAGAGGCGATACACCCTGCTGCAATCTCATCGACAGTCATACCAAACCCGCCGTCATCCTTTCCGACCCACTGGGGGTACAGGATGGATCCCACAACCCTCCTACCGGTTAACAGATGTTTCATGTGAAGGTCCCGTTCAATAATCATATTTTTAAGTACCCTCTCATCCCCTACCAGCGTCTCTTCAGGCAGGTATATCGGAAACCCTTTCTGGAGTCTTCTTACATCCTTTTTCCCGTGGGCGGTGATCATTATGCATACAACCCTCACGTCCTCGTCTATTGTCCCGTTTATGATGTGATTTCTATATGCGCGGTCCAGGATTACCAGGGAATCCATGAGGTCAGGGTAGCCCTTGTTTTCCAGTTCCAGCCTCGATATTGTAAATATTGGCAGGATATTTTTCGGCTGGATCTTTTTCCCGCCATAGAATTCATGGAGATTTGTTGATATGAATTCCTGGAGCCTTTTTCTTGCAGCATCTTTTTTGTCCCAGTCAATTGTTTCGCGTTCAACTGTTATGCCGTTCCTTATTATTGTCCCATCCACTCCGTAAAAGAGTTTTGCCTCATGGCGGGTGGTGTCTCCTACAAAAGTTATCGCATCAAAATATCTTGAGAGTGCCTCAAGTTCAGCAAGTCCTTTCGGTACGAAATCCCCCCAGGAACTGTCGTTTTTCTTTATCTTTTCCATAACCTTTGAGCCCCAGCACCTTCCAACCTTGGTGGCATGGAACGTTGCAACGCTCTTTATAGGTTTTTTTAGTTTTTCCAGCCTTGCAGCAGAATAGAAAACGCCGTACTCGTGACAGTGTAGAGATACCAGACTTGAGTACATCAGGCTCTCTGCGAGCTGGGAGATCGAATAGGATAGGTTCAGATAGTGAGTATATTCATGCCCATAAGGCTCGTTTTCATACAATACGGATTCAAGCCCTACCAGTTCGTATGCCTCTGTCTTTATAGCGTCTGAGAGCCTCATCCGCTGTCCATCGAATTTGACCATCGTTGAGTTATATCCGCTCGTATCAAAGAGGATGTATCCTACTGAGGTATTCCCCACTCTCCTGGAACATGTCTTTACAACAGCTCCTGTAGACACCACCTTTTTTAGCGCATCTTCCAGTTCTTCTGGCGGTTCCAGGGGTTCAAATTCACTGATATCTGTTGTCCTGTCTTTGGCAGTGTTCCAGTCAGTACCTTTTTTCGGGTAGTACGGCCCTGCTACCAGGACAGACGTATTATCATTTATTTCACCTGTGTCCAGGAGCTTTGCCATTGTTACTGCTTCCTGGTCGATGACCTCCCATATCCCGCCGAGTTTGTTGGACACAGGTCCAGCCTCTTCACCTGCCAGTATCACCCAGCGCTTTTCAGTATGTGGTGCAACCACTTTTAAATCATGCTCTTCCATGTCTTTCCCCTACTGTTTTCTTCTTGTCCACTGTTGTATGTCCGGGTTTAATATATATATTTTAGGATTGATGAGATTAATAGTATTTTGTGTAGCTAATTGTGTAGCTAACAGGACATCTCGCAGATAACACAGATAAGACAGATAACACGGCGGGCTTACACGTACACGTACAGCCTACACTCACATATACAGCAAAATTAATTAATGAGAAAGTAGATGAGAGAAGAGAGGTTCTAAAATGCCAGATATACCATCCAGTTTGCTAAAAGGTCTGGGAATCCTTTTGCTTTTTATAGGGCTTTTCGGCACGGTTAGCGGCTTCTATGCCCTGTGGGTTGTGCACAACTACGATTTCGGCAGCCTTGAGACTGGAGATATGAAGTCTTCCATCTCAAAAACCACCGAGGTCCTGGAAACGCACAGGCAGGGGATCGAAGCGTCTATAACAGATACGAGCAAGAACCTGCAAGATGCATCTTCAAGCATGAGTGATACAGGGGAGGAGGTGGATTTAGCAGCAAAAACAATAGAAGACGTCTCGGAAGAGATAGGAGCTGCCGCGGATGACCTTCGACTCGCGTCTTCGTCAGAGAAAGATGCTGCAACATATCTAAGTAGTGCAGCATCTAAATACAGGTCCTGGGCATCTTCTGCAACGTTCAATGGTTCGCCACTCCCGGATAAATCGACGTTTGAGGATGCCAGCAAACGGCTGGAAACCGCAGCAGACAAACTGGAAGATTCAGGGAAAAAGCTTAGAACTGCTGCCACGAAACTAGACCGTTCTGCTGCAAAACTTAACGAGACCTCCACAAGGCTCTCCACGGCATCCAGGGAGATGAAGGATGTCGGGGCGAGTCTGGATCAGGCAGGTATTGGTCATGAAAAACTAAAAACCCCCCTGGGCGGGGTTGTCATGGAGTTCTCCAACCCTCTAAAAGAATCAATAAAAAGTCTTGAGACCATCAGTGACGTATCCTCCAGTATCAAGACCCTTGCCTATGGCCTGGTTGGATACCTCATCCTGCTCCATATCATAATACTCGGGATTGGAATCGCATTGATAATAATTGAAACGAACCTCTTCTATCCCATGTAAACCCTGTAAATATTTTGCGTAAGATATCCTGTTGATCTTGTTTTGATTTTGTTAATTAAAACTCATCCTTTATCAGGGTCAAAGTCCAGATATTCTTTCGCCTCGCCCGGGAAGATCTCCTCTGTCTTACCGTCTCTTTTAAGTTTTAAAAATACCATCTCGAGATAATCGTTTTCTTTTATATTGTATTTCTTTGCAATCTCCGGCATCTCCTTATAGAGGTCAATCCATCTCGGATCAGCTACCCTGATCTCAGCGGTCTCGTTTATCTCGTTTAACAGTTTTTTCATGCTATCAAAATGTCGTCTGACCTCCACGACGAGGACATCGCCTGGACGGATATTGTATGTCGTTCTCATTGTATAGTTTATATAAACAATCTCGTCATACTCCACTGCATTTATCTCTCTAACCGACATGGCATACACCTCTTTTGACAGTTTTTTTTAACAGAATTTTTTAAAAGATATATGACCTGTTATTTAATATTAATTTAATATTAATCAAGCCACACCAAACCACCAGGGCACAGAAATTTGCCTGTCAGGTATACATCAGGCCTTCTTCGTCCTTTACTTCATCAAGTTTACCTATAACCTTTGCAATCGCCTTATCAAAGTCGCTGAGGGTAATAATATCCCTTCCCTCTCTTATTGTAAACATCCCTGCCTCTGTACAAATTGCCTTGATATCCGCCCCGGACGATCCATCCGTCCTGACAGCCATTTCTTCCAAAGACACGTCGTCACCAATATTTATCTTTCTCGTATGGATCTTGAATATCTCCACACGGCCCTCATAATCAGGGAGCGGGATCTCTATCAGCCTATCGAATCTCCCTGGACGGAGTATTGCAGGGTCAAGGATATCCGGCCTGTTTGTCGCTGCAATAAGCCTCACATCACCTCTCGGATTGAACCCATCCATTTCTGCAAGGAGCTGCATCAGTGTCCTCTGGACCTCTCTATCCCCGCTTGTTGCTGACTCAAGCCTCTTTGCCCCTATCGCATCGAGTTCATCTATAAATATGATACTTGGAGCCTTTTCCTTGGCAAGCTTGAAGAGTTCTCTGACAAGTCTTGCACCCTCTCCAATATATTTCCTTACAAGCTCTGATCCGATGAGTTTTATGAACGCAGAATTGGTCTCGCGGGCCACCGCCTTTGCAATAAGGGTTTTCCCTGTTCCAGGAGGCCCATATAACATCACCCCCTTTGGCGGGTCTATCCCAACCCTTTCAAATGCACCAGGGTTTAACAGCGGCAGTTCCACGGTCTCTTTGATTTCTCCTATCTGTTCAGTCAGACCGCCGATGTCCTCATATGAGACGTCAGGTCTTTCTTCAATCTCCATCGCCAGCACTGCCGAATCCTTTTCCACAGGCAGGATATCCACAACGGCAAAAGATTGCTGGTTCATCGCGACTCTCGCCCCTGGCAATAGACTGCTTTTATCTATAAATTGTGAAGAATTAACTACAAAATGAGGTCCTGTCGAACTCCTTACAACCACTTTCCCATTTTCCAGGACATCTATGACCGTACCGATTACAAGAGGCATGGTTCGAAGTCTTTCAAGCTCGCTTCTAAGACGCCTCACCTCTCTATCGAGCTGGATCTTTTCATTTTCCAGAACCCGTTTCTTATCTTCCAGCCACTTGACTCTCTGAGAATATCCATTCTTCATCCTGATGTTCTCATTTGAGAGCTGGATACATTCCCTCTCAAGGTCTCTGACCCTGTTTAAGAGGTATTTCCCCATATCGTCCTCGTTGATCTTTGATTCGTCTGACATGAAATTTTCCTCTCGATACTCCTCTCGTTACTATATTGGTATATTATATATTAATTCTGCTGGCCTGTAATAGTATACGGTAATAGATAACTAATAAATATGGTTTATACCAATATATATCTTTCCTTATACAAATTGACATATTAACAATTAAAAATGAAATAGGAGAATGTATCTATGCAGTGTGAAGTATGTGGAAAGCCGATTTTTGGAAACCCTGCTGTTGTGGAGATTGAGGGTACGAGGATGCGTACATGCGAGGCCTGTTCCAGATTCGGGACACCTGTCAAACAGCCTGGAAAACAGAGAGAACAGAGGGCATCTCTTCAGGGGCAGCCTGTTTTAAGATCTAAGAGACAGAGAGAACGGATACGGACAGAACGGTCAGAACCAAGAGAAATCGAGCCACCTGAACCTATGGAGGATTATAACGAGATAATAAGATCTGCAAGAGAACGTCTGGGCATGACACGCGAGGACCTGGGTAAGAAGATAAACGAGAAGATCTCTGTGATAACACGTCTGGAATCAAAAAAGATGCAGCCAGACATAAAGCTTGCAAAGAAGCTCGAACGCGTATTGAAGATTAAAATCCTTGACTATTCAAAAACTGAAGAGCCCGTAGATGCCCCGCGCACGGTTACCGGCGGGATGACTATCGGAGATATGATTAGAACCACAAAAAGGAAGGGTAAAGGATAAGTGATTGAGATGTCCCCTGATGTGCAGAAAAGACCGCCGGATATCAGGCTCCCTCTAACCAAGGTCGGGGTGAATAATGTAAGGAAACTTTTGAAGATACCTCGAAAAGGTAGGAGGCCGATTATCCTCCTGTCCACGTTTGACTGTTTTGTTGATCTGCCGTATTTCCAGAAGGGCACGCACATGTCAAGGAATCTGGAGGCGATTAATGAGATACTCGAAGAGATAGTACGAAAGCCGGTATATGACCTCGAAGACCTGTGTGAAGACATTGTAAAAGAGATAATGAACAGGCATGAATATGCCACGAAATCGGAGGTCGGGATGGAGAGCAGGTACATGATCCCTGGAAAAACCCCATCAGGGAGGGCAGTCCAGGACTTTGTGAAGATAATCGCCAGGGCGCGGGCATTTCGAAACAGAAAACCAGAAATCGAACGGGAGATAGGGGCAGAGATAAGAGGGGTAATAATGCACCCACATCCTGGAGAGAACAGGGGATGTATTCAAAGGGCACTGGTATCGCTGCGTGTTCAGGTCCCTGAGACCCACAGTGTCAGGATAGACCATATCGTGGATATCCTTGAAAGGTCTGTCAGTGCAAAGACGTACAGCTTCCTGTCGAAAGAGGACGAGAGAGAGGTCATCCTGGAGGCCAGCACCCGCCCGAAATTCATTAATAAAGTTGTTGAGGACATCATGAAAGAGACTGCCAGAACGTTTGTCGATATCCCGGGTGATATGAAAGTGATATCGAAATGCGTGATGCTGGAAACATTGCTGACATACAACACCTTTGCTAAGAGGTCGATGACGCTTGGGGAGATTAGAGAGAAAATGGGTGCTGCGGGCAGCAGGGATATCACGACCTCTTCGTAACTGATTGTAACTGATTGTAACTGACCCACGCCTCTCCCATTATCCATGTCTATTAATGCTGCCTGTCAATTCCCGTTCTTAATTCCCGCTTCTTTTGCCCCGTTCGTTCTCTTGCCCTGTTCTCCTGCCCTGCTCTCTTGCTGTGCGCACCTGCTGTGCGATGACACCCATCGCGGTACAGGTCTCCAGGTGCACGTTGCTGCCTGTAAGCTCCAGGTGATATGGGACTGTGTCCAGTAAGGACTGAGGTAGCCCTCTTTTACCAAGCCCCATGATAAGACACACGCCCCTGAAATGATGACCGGAGGTGGGAGGAGAGGTGGCAAGCCTGATGGCATCTGCCATCTCAATCTTCTTATCTTTTTGCGGGTGCGGGGTCGTGGCCACCGGCAGCCCCGGATATTTCCAGTCTTCCACTGCCCTGTACCCTGTGCCGGTCCTCCTGGTGCCGGCGACCAGTACTATCCTGCCCTGTTCCATCAGTCCTTTCAGGTACTTCCCGCCCCTGCCGATACCTGTCTCTGTGACGACCTGACGGAGCAGGCCCTCCATATCGCGGGCAGGGAAGTTGATGAGGGCGAGGTCCAGATCAAAGGCTATGCAGAGCGGTGCTGCCCTGGCCACCGCCCTGAGATGCACCGGTTTAAGACCGCCCTCATAGGTGTTGTAGAGGGCAAGGATATTGTTGCCTGTACCGTTCACGGCATTCCCTGGTTGACCTGCTACTGCCTCCTGCCCCAACCCCTCCCTCCCTGACGCCTCTTTTATGTCCAATATGTCCATATCCTGGGCAGACCTGGAAGAGGGTTTTTCTGCCGGCCTGATCCTGCTGCATCTTTCAAGACCTTTTGCAAGGTTTTGCCTGATACGCCTGATAGTTGACCTGCGGCGGGGGTCGTCCACCTTAGAGCAGAGATCCAGCCCTTCCCTGAACCATCTAAGCGCCATCTCTTTTAACCCGTTCCTGTCCGCACCTGTGCCGAGGGCCGCCATCAACCTGGCACGGTCTGCCAGGTCATCAAGCCGGTCAAGTGCTCCAGCTACGATCTCCAGTTCCTCTCTGGTAGACGCATGTTCTGCCAGGTAGCGCAGGGCGTCAGGGCGTTCTTCTCCATTCAGACTCACAGCCACTTCAACCGCGGCCAGAAGTGGCGCATGCGGGACGGTGGAGTGCACTGATTTGCATCCTGTTTTCCTGCACTGTAGGTGCAGGTAGCCCAGAAGCCTGGAACGCGCTGCCCGGGTTTCCACTGATCTCAGGGCAGACATGATTTCTTCAAGTGTGAGTCCTGTTCCCCTGCATCGCTGTGCCCACTGCCGGATTACGACCTTTGCATCAGCGGATTCAAACCCCCTGTTAGAGGCCGCTTTTTTGAGCAGAGGTCCAAGGCGGCCGCAGCCAAGATGCCTGGTACACCCTCTGACAGCGTCAGAAAGCCCCTGACCTTCAGGCATGGATACTATACCTTCCAGGACGCAGTCCAAGAGCTTTTCCCTGAACCGTGCACCCTCACCGCCCCTGCCACCTCTCCAGGAATTCAACTTCCTGGCGATGATACTCAAGAGCTCTGCCCTGCGCCAGAGGCTCTCCACCCTGCCTGCGGTAGCCAGGGCTTCCCTGGCAGCCGATGCCGCCTCTTCCAAGTCAAGTCTCGGGTCTTTTGAAAGCCCGAACAGGGCGAGAGACACGTAGTAGGGGTCATTGAGGTGTCTGGCGTCGTCAAGGAGTTCGTCAGGCTGCCTGCCCCTGCCGGCCTTCGCTTCCCTGATAAGTGCCCGATACTTGGAGGGGTCGTGACTCGATCCTGTGCCTGTCATGCCGGCCGTAAATATTACAAAAGTCAAATATTTTATCTCCTGATATCTATCCGTGCCCCGCAGTTCGGGCATTTGTTCATATCTTTGAGATTCAATCCTTTAACAGAGAACCCCCACCTTTTTATAATCGGCTCATTGCAGTTGTAGCAGTATGTATTTTCGCCCTTGTCACCCACCACGTTGCCTGTATAGACATACTTTAGTTTTTCAAGTCCCATTTCCCTTGCCCGCTGTAGGGTTGGAAGTGGTGTTGGATGCAGGTCTATCATTTTGTAATCTGGATGGAACCTCGTGAAATGGACCGGGACACGGTCATCAATTCCTGCGACCCAGTCAATAAATTCTCCAATCTCTTTTTCTGAATCGTTCTTTGTCGGGATGATGAGATATGTAAGTTCGATATGGATGCCTTTATCTACCGCCCTCCTGACAGTTTCAAGTACGGGATTCAGTTTTGCTGATGTCATCTTATTATAAAACTCTTCTTTAAACCCTTTGATGTCGATGTTCATCGCATCCAGGTATGGTGCAATTGTATCCAGTGCCTCTTCGGTCATATAGCCGTTTGTGACATAGACCGTGTACAGGCCGTTTTCTTTTGCGAGTTTTGCAGAATCATAGGTGTATTCGAACCATATTGTGGGCTCGTTGTACGTCCATGCAAGACCCATGCAGTCGTAGTCCCTGGCAAGTTCGACAGCCTTTTGCGGCAGGTATTCTGTCAGGTGCCTTGCCGTTTCATCCAGGTCTGTCTGGGAGATTGTGTAGTTCTGGCAGTATGAGCATCGAAAGTTGCAGCCGATTGTACCAAGCGAAAATACGGATGTGCCCGGATAGAAGTTGAAGAGAGGTTTTTTTTCTATCGGGTCAGGGCTGACTGATGAGGCCAGGGCATAGTTTAAGGTATATAATGTGCCTTTTCTATTCTCCCTTACACCGCAAAATCCCCTGTTTCTCTCACCTATCACGCAGCGATGTGAGCAGAGACGGCATCTTACTTTTCCCCCGTCTTTCGGCTCCCACAGCATTGCCTCTTTTTCCATTGTCTCCCTACCAATTACTCTATGCCTTTTTTCTATTTATAACTTTCTGGATGTTACATAATGTGTATTATGTGACGTGTGTTATGTGTGTATATTAACGTCGCATTAACATTGATGCTATATCCTGTGAGGATCTCCTGTGAGGAGAAGTGAATAATCGCATCTGCCGATGATGAATGATGGGCGACCTGAAACGTGATGAACCCTATGAGCACTGAGGCAGATTCGTTGTGACAGTATTTAGGATTCACTCTCCCTGCAATTTTCTTGTTATTAATAAATAGAATTAGAAAGGTTTTTAAGTCGGGTCAGCCCAACTGCTTCAAAGAAGAGGTAAAAAAATGATTGAACAGGATGAAATGCTCAAGGTCCTCAGGGGCTATGATAAAGACAATATTACCATTGCCACCATAGGCAGCCACTCTGCACTCCAGATATTACACGGTGCAAAAGAAGAGGGTTTCAGGACGCTGGCTATCTGTAAAGAGGGCAGGGATGTGGTCTACAGGCGATTTGGTGTAGCAGACGAGATAATAATACTAAAAGACTACAATGACATGATTTCAGACAGGATGATGGACTCTTTAAGAGAAAAGAACGCTGTACTCGTCCCGCACGGGTCTCTTGTAGCATACGTTGGCGAAGAGAATGTAGAAAACAATATCTCCATCCCGCTTGTGGGCAACAGGGGTATCCTTAGATGGGAATCTGACAGAACCCTGGAACGAAAATGGCTTGAAGAAGCGAATATCGAGATGCCATACGAAACCAGGAATCCAGAAGATATCACAGGTCTCTCGCTTGTAAAGTTCCCCGGCGCAAAGGGGGGGAGAGGATACTTCCTGGTAAACAACTATCATGATTTCCTCAAAAAATCAGAAGAGATGCGCAGCAAAGGGAGGATAACCGACTCAGACATAAAAAACGCAACAATCCAGGAATACGTCCCTGGTGTGAATATCTACATCTCATATTTCTACTCACCTCTAAAAGATGAGGTCGAGCTATTTGGTATGGACAGGCGGTACGAGGCAAATATAGATGGGCTGACACGGATACCTGCCATAAACCAGGCAAACGCATATATCGAACCCAGCTATGTGGTGGTCGGGAATATCCCGATTGTTGCAAGAGAATCACTTTTAGGCCGAGTGTTTGAGATGGGCGATGCACTGGTCGAGGTTTCAAAAAAGATTTCCCCGCCAGGGATGCTTGGACCTTTCTGTCTCGAGACCATGGTCACCCACAGACTGGAGTTTATTGCATTCGAGATCTCAGCAAGGATTGTTGCTGGAACAAACCCGTTTATGAACGGTTCGCCGTACAGCTATTTGATGTTTGGAAACAATATGAGCATGGGCAGGAGAATCGCCGTGGAGATAAAAAACGTTTTAAAAGAGGGTAAAGAAGAACTCCTCTTTACCTGAATCGTGAATCGCTGCCTGAGACCTCCTGCCCCTGTGTCCGCTACATCATGGCAACGACGACCGTTGCCCCTATCTCAGGCATATCGATGATATCTATCCTCTCGCCTTCAAGGCTGACAAATTCCTTTTTGACCTCCTTTATATGGTCTGGCAGGATTTTGTACGTGGTACCGTTGACAGCAAGTTCTGCAAACCCGTTATCCCTTATCCCCCTATATACCTCATCCTTCCTGGACTCAAAGAGCTGGACAATCTTTTTTGCAGCGGTTTTAAATTCAGGACCGATGGTTGAAAAATTCGGGACTATTTCCATGACATGTTCCTCTGCCCTGACACGCCCCTTTTCGATCCTAAGCTCCTCTATCCTGAGAGTGCCCCTGACCGTCTCCCTCGCCTTTTCCAGGGCGTCCAGGAGCTCGCCGTTGCAGTGGATGCTTACCCTGCCAAGTCTTGAGTTCAGGGATATGCCTTTACTGGACTTGTATCTCCTGATACCTGCGATAATCTCAACAACCCTATCCCCGCTTTCCTCAAGTCTCTCATCAATAAGTTTCCTGTCCACAACTGGCCAGGGGGCGGTGTGGATGCTTTTCTCACCTTTTGCCCTGCCTCTTTCAGCACCTTTAGCAGCTACCTGAACGAGCTTCTGGTATATCTCCTCTGTAATATGCGGAATTATTGGTGCAAGCAGTTTTATGGAATTTACAAGCACATAATACAGCGTGAACCTGGCTGATTCCCGTTCCCGCTGGCCGAAACCTCCATCAAGACCTCCATCAAGACCACTACCAAGACCTCTACCAAGACCTCTACCAAAATCCTCGCCGCTGCCATCACGGTCAGGGTACAGCCGGCACTTTATCATCTCCAGGTAGTTGTCGCAAAAATCGTGAAGGAAAAACTGCATCATCAACGCCTTTATCCTGGAGTACTCGAACTGTTCGAACGCGGCAGTACACTCTTCTATCTGCCTGTTCAGCTTTGAGAGTATCCAGCGGTCTATAAATATGGGTTCAACCTCCTCACCGTCATATCCCTCAAGGTGCATCAGGGCAAATTTCGATGCGTTCCACATCTTTATCAAAAATTTCTTTCCTGTGACCATGTCCTTTTCCTGGTACGGCAGGTCTTCACCAAGTTTAGACCCGGCAGCCCAGAAACGCAAGGCGTCTGCCGAGTATTTATCCAGGATATACCCGGGTTCTATTACATTCCCTTTGGACTTTGACATCTTCTTTCCCATCGGGTCAAGCGCCCATCCACTGATCATCGTGTTTTCCCAGGGGATCTTTCCCTTGTGCAGCAGACCCTTGACCACGGTATTGAATAACCAGAATGTAATTATATCATGTGCCTGTGGCCTGAGGCTCATCGGATAGAGTTTCTTTTTGACTGACTCGTCCCTGACAAGCTCGATAGCAAGATCAGGGGTCAGGGATGAGGTCGCCCAGGTGTCCAGGACATCCTTTTCAGGCTCAAACTCACTGCTGCCGCACCTGCACGGAGAACCGGGATGGTCTGTCAGCGGGTCAACCGGGAGAGAATCCTTTTCTGCGAGCTTGACTTCACCGCATTTTTTGCAGTACCACACAGGGAACGGCACACCGAAATATCTCTGCCTGGAAATGCACCAGTCCCATTTAAGCCCGTCAACCCAGTTCTCAAACCTGCTCCTCATATGTTCCGGATACCATTTTATCTCTCTCCCTGCCCTGATGAACTCATCTTTCATGTCCAGATATCTGATAAACCACTGTTTTGTATTGAGTATCTCTATCTCTGTCCCGCAGCGTTCATGGACATTTACATGGTGCACAATCTCTTCTGATTTTACGAGCAGGCCGGCATCTTTTAAGTCCTCTGTTATCTTTTTCCTGGCATCTTTTATCGTCATCCCCTCGTATTTCCCGCACAGCCCGGTCATCCTCCCGTCTTTTGTTATTGCAATTTTCAGCGGAAGATTGTGCTCGAGATACCATTCGATATCTGTCGTATCTCCAAAAGTACAGCACATGACAATACCTGTACCTTTGGTCGGGTCTGCCTTTTCGTCAGGTATTATCGGGACTTCATGCCCGAAGAGAGGCACCTCTGCCTTTTTTCCAAATAGCATGTTATACCGCTCATCGTCAGGGTGGGCAAATATCGCAACACATGCAGGCAGCATCTCAGGCCGTGTCGTGGCGATGACCAGATCCTCCTGCCCGTCAAGCTTGAATATTATATCATTAAAACTGCTCAAAAGCTCCCTGTCTTCCATCTCCACCTGGGAGATGGCGGTCTGGCACGTGGGGCACCATATAAAAGGCGTCTCTTTCCTGTACTCCCTGCCCATCTCGTAGAGCTCTATAAATGACCTCTGTGAAATCCTTCTTGAGTGGGAGTTGATTGTGGAATAGTAGAGGCCAAAATCTGCAGAAAGACCGATACGCTTCCACCCGCCGACAAAATCCGGCCTGACCCTTTCCAGCGTCTCGAGACAGAGTTTTACAAACTCGCTCCTTTTCATCTCTTTTGCCGTGACGTTGTTCAGGTTTTCGACCAGCCTTTCTGTAGGGAGACCGTTGTCATCTGTCCCGAAGGGATAGAACAGGTTATATCCCTGCATCCTCTTGTATCTTGCAATAAAATCCATCTGCGAATACGAAAACGCATGGCCGAGATGCATGTCTCCTGAAACCGTTGGGGGGGGCGTATCTATGGAAAAGACAGGCAGGTCACTCTCCGGGTCGAATCTGTATATTCCCAGGTCTTCCCATCTCTTCTGCCATTTCTTTTCTATCTCTTTTGGATTGTAGTCTGATAGCATTTCAAAACCTCATGATCAAAACCTCATGACAGGACTAACCCATACAAATCCTGGATCAATCGGATCCTGGAATCGGATCCTGGACATGTCCAGAAGATAAAACTGAAAGAGGGTTTAACAGGATGGGATATATATAATTAATCCTGTCAATCGACAATCGAATTACAGCAAATTTTAAATCTTTATTAAATCGTTAGCATTTTGTGGGAAGATATGAATCCGTCTGTGCATATTATATCTTCTTTTATTGTCTTCGGGCTTCTTTTTAAGATGGGCGCACCACTGGATTTTGTTATAATCGCATTCGGGACGTCGATACTTATAGATGCTGACCACTTACTTTTTGGGAGGATGGTCGGCTCGTATAATCCTAAGAAGATCTATGATTTCTGCATGAATAATGGAATCCTCAAGTTCATGCCACCCAGAAGACTGGTTTTCAGCAGAATAATTGATTTCAGGGTGCTCCCTTTCCATAACATCGTCCTTGCAGTTGTTGCCATTTTTTTATACCTCCCTGTAGGTCTGGGTCTGCTGTTCCATATAATACTCGATGTATTCTCGGACATAATCGGGGTGCATTTCTATAACTGTCAAAAAAGATGTCACAAAAATATCAAGATAAATTAAGGAAATCCTGGTGTGGAGGGGCAACACTTATATTGCCTGATACGTCTACTTTTATTTGTGAGAAATCCCATGCGAAAAGCAGAAGTAAACCGTAAAACAAATGAAACTGAGATAACGCTGTCTTTGAATCTGGATGGTAGTGGAAGATATAATATAGATACAGGTATCAAGTTTTTTGACCACATGTTGGAAAGCCTTACAAGGCACGGTTTGTTTGACATTACTTTAAAGGCTGTTGGAGACAACGAGCACCATATCGTAGAAGATGTGGGTATTGCCTTTGGAGAAGCTTTCAACAAAGCACTAGGTGATAAACGGGGTATCAGGAGGTTCGGGTTTTCGATAACCCCTATGGACGACGTGCTGATACTTACTGCTGTAGATCTAAGCGGGAGGATTTATTGTGTTAATGGGGTGAGATTTAGAAAGAAGATGATAGAAGATCTGAGTTCTGAGATGATCTTACATTTTATAGAATCTTTTGTTGCAGAGTCCAGGATGAACTTCCATGCAAAAGTACTGGATGGTGCAAATGACCACCACAAGGCAGAGGCGCTTTTTAAGTCCCTTGCTTTGTCTTTAAGAGCTGCCTGTTTTGTCAGAGAGGGGGGAGGGATTCCAAGTACAAAGGGCATCCTTTAAGCCTCATGTTGTTGTACCATTCCACTAACTTTTCAAAGCTTTCAAATATTCCGCTGTGATTCGTGTAGAAATCATTACATTTCTCATATCTCCCATTTGTTTGCGGGTGATTTATCCCGCATAGATCATAAACTTAACAGTCCCCATATCAGGATCATTACTCTGGTCCAGAGCCTCTCAACCTCTTCACATGCCTGATACTCTTTTCAATATGTTCTCTTGAACCGATATCCCACCTGTTCCACAGAGGGCCGTCAATCGACGTTACACCCTTAAGGGATATCTTCCTGGCAGTGGCAATATCCTCGCCAAGGCCGACACAGCATACAGTCCTCGAACTACAGGTATAGGTCTTTCCATCGTCTCCAAGTTCCATCGAGCCGGGATATACCTTAAGCCTCCCATTATATGAATCCCTCAAGCTTTCAACGTCTGTTAGATCAACCCTTTTGCTGCCGGTAAATTTCTTTCTATAGCCGCCATAGGTCATCGGTACAGAATACGTAACAACGGTTGCAAGCGGTTCAAATTCTATATCCTTTAATTCTCCGTTAACCATGTCAAAACACACGTCAACAAAATCGTCTTTAATTACAGGCATGATATTCTGTGCTTCCGGGTCACCTAGCCTGCTGTTTATCTCAAAGACCTTCAGTCCGTCACCTGCACAGGTATACGCCATGTAAAGCGGTATGCCGCGAAGCCCCGGGTTGCTCCCATCACCTTTAAGTTCTCTGAAAATCTTCCTCCCTATCTCAAGACCTTCCTCCAGGTCGCGGCTGTCCATAAACGGGAGCCTGTCGCCAGCATCCTTGTAACAGCCCATACCCCCTGTATTCGGGCCGCGGTCACCGTCAAATGCCCTTTTATAATCCCTGACACAGGGGGACGGCACCAGTTTTTTCCCGTCAGAAAAGAACTGCAGGCTGAACTCCTCCCCGTCTATCTTCTCCTCGATTATGACCGGCCCTGTGTTGTAGATGGACATGAAATGGTCAAAGAGCTCTTCTCTTGTATTGAAGTGATCTCCCCAGACCCCTACACCCTTCCCTGTGGCAGGCAGGTCTGGTTTTACTGCGACCTGGTTGTCAAACTCGTCAAGCCATTTAAAGACATCCTTTCTTACGTCATCTGTACTACCGGCATAGTCCTTTCTATCAAAGACCTTGAATCTCGGGTTAGCCCTGGGGCAGCACTTCTCCAGAAGGATACGCTGTGAGAGTTTGCTTCCTTCAATCGCAAATTCCCTTGTCGGACATATCATAGGGATCCCTGCCTCTTTTTCAACTATGTCTCTTACTCCCTCGATTATCGGTCCTTCTGGCCCAACTATCCCGAAATCTATCTCGTCCTTATGCTTCTTTGCAAACTCACCTATCTTATTTACATCAAGGCCGAGCATGATATCTTTAGACCTCTTGTATATAAACGGGTTTTTTTGTTTGTCTGCATCAAAGATGGTTACCTTATAGTTTTCACTTCTGGTAAGCGCATCTGCAATCGACGCAGCACGCGATCCATAACTGACAAGTAAAACGCCGACATTCTCCATTAAATCACCTCTAATGATAATCCATGATAATCCATAACGTCCATAACGCAGTTGCTCTAATCCGACTTAAAAACCTTTCTCTTTATACCAGCTTTTCTGAGTGATCCTAAGTTCGTCTAAAAGCCCAGGATCAGTATAATCAAAAGTATTCCCGGCTTTTAGCCTCATTCCCAAGTCAGATGTCCAGGAATGTCCCATGGGTTCAAGAGGGGGAGAATTGTGGGAGGGAGAATTGTGGGAATTACAAATTTCATTCAAAGATACTGAGATGTGGCTTTGGCACATAATTGTTGTATCACATATTTCATGATAAACATGAGTGAGGCAGAGTTCTCGGTTCTCTGCTGACAAAAGACGCTTCTGCTGGGGAATTGGGCAGAAGAGAGCTGACCAGCAGGAGATGGCAGTGTCTTCCACCACTATGGTTTATAACATTTTCACCTGTGAGTGTGTGTGAGTGTGAAGCCTGGGTGAGTTTTGTCCCAAGACCTAGATTTTCCATAATCCTTAAATAATACCAGAACAACCTATTGACGGTGATTTGTATTAAAGAGAGTAAAGAGAGGATCCTTGTTACATGTGCACTGCCGTATGTAAATAATGTGCCCCATATCGGCAATATCGCAGGCTCGCACCTGCCAGCCGATATCTTTGCCAGATTCTCAAGGCTTGCCGGGTATGAGACCGTATTTATCGGAGGCTCAGACGAACACGGAACCCCGATAGAGGTCTCGGCCAAAAAGCTTGGGGTTTCACCAAAGGAGCTCACAGACCTGTATTATGACGTCCACAAGAAGATTTACGAGTGGCTTGATATATCTTATGACAATTTTTCCAGGACATCTCTAAAAGAGCACCACAAAACGACGCAGGAATTTTTCAAAAAGGTCTATAATCGGGGGTTCATAACAGAAGGGATATTGAGGCTGCCTTACTGCGAGCAGGACAGGAGGGTGCTCCCTGATAGATATGTCGAAGGGACATGTCCAAAGTGCGGATATGATGGGGCAAGGGGTGACCAGTGCGAGAACTGCTCGACACTTCTAAATCCAGATGAATTAAAAAGTCCAGGGTGCGTTATCTGCGGTACGGCACCTGTTTTTAGGGAAGTGAAGCATCTCTTTCTTAACCTGGATAAACTGGAGTCAGAGCTTGAGGAATGGATTGAGAGTAACAGAGGGATATGGAGGTCCCAGGTAGTAAATGTGGCCATTGGATGGATAAACGAAGGCTTAAAGCCAAGATGTATAACAAGGGATATAGAATGGGGCGTGAAAGTGCCGCTTGAAGGTTTTGAGGACAAGGTATTTTATGTATGGTTCGATGCGCCGATAGGTTATATCTCGTCGACAAAGGAATGGGCAAAAAAGATTGGAAAACCAGACGAATGGAAGAAGTTCTGGCAGGAGAAGGACTCGAAGATATTCCATTTCATCGGCAAGGACAATATCCCGTTTCATACGATTTTCTGGCCAGGGATGTTGATGGCAAACGGGGAGTATACCCTGCCGTACAGGGTGGCTGGCCTCCAGTACCTGAATTATGAAGGAGATAAGATATCGAAATCCAGGAAGTGGGGGATATTCTGCGAGAACCTGCCTGATGCAGGTCTTGGCTCTGATATATGGAGGTATTATTTAACGCTTTTAATCCCTGAGATAAATGATACACAGTGGAAATGGAAGGAATTCCAGGAGAGGGTGAATAATGAGCTGGTTGCAAGCCTTGGAAATTTTGTTTATCGAACGCTGAGTTTCATAAAGGATAATTTCGATGGGGTCGTGCCTGAGGGGAAGCTTTTAGATGAGGATAGGGAGGTTATGGAAAATTGTAGGAAGTCCGCAGCCGAATTTGAGGCTCTCATGTGGGATATCCATTTAAGGGACGCTTTTAGGAAGGTGTTTGCAATATCTGATATAGGAAATAGATATTTCCAGGCAAACGAACCATGGAAACTCGTAAATGAGGCTAATAAGAGGCAAGCGAACCTTTTATCACGCTCCCCAAAGCTTTTAGGCGGACAGGAAAGAGAGGAGCGGGCAATGACAGTGCTTTTTGTTTGTGCAAATCTCTGTTATGATATCGCTGTCCTTCTAAGCCCGTTTATGCCAAAAAGTGCCAGGGAGATTTGTAATCAGCTGGGGGTCCCCCTTGGGTCTCTTGGAGACGCTGGAACATCTAAGATCAAACCGGGCCAGCGGTTGAATGACGTTGCTCCACTTTTCCCGAAATTAAAGGATGAGGACATAAAACGGCTTAAAAAAATCACCAGCAAGGTTACAGGGTATGAGGACATGTTTAAGAAAGAAGAGAAGGGAGATAAAAAAGATAAAGAGAAGGCCAGGGTCTCTTATGATGAGTTTAGGAGGTTTGAGTTCAGGACAGCTGTGATTCTCGAAGCAAGTACCTTGAAAAACGCAGACAGGCTATTGAAATTGAAGATAGATGTCGGTGGGAGAGAGAAGCAGGTGATTGCCGGCATTGCCAGGCATTACGATGCTGGAGAGCTGATTGGAAAGACTGTGGTGGTGATAGACAATCTTGAGCCCGCGGTTATAAGAGGTGAGAAGAGCGAAGGGATGCTGCTGGCTGCTGTTACGGACGATAAGATATCTCTTTTGACTGTGGATAGGGATGTGGAGAGCGGAAGCAGGGTTATGTAAACGTGACTTTTGAAGTGACTGTG
>WAQR01000084.1 GCA_015520145.1 Candidatus Hydrothermarchaeota archaeon | reverse complement strand
TGTTAGACCTTGGCGGCATTTTAATCTTTTGTGGTATACTACGGAATTTCATCAATGTTGTAGTTGTACTTACCGAACTTGTAGTTACGCTTGTGATACCAGATCCTCCTGAATCAGGATTTTCTACAGCATACGCTGCCCCCATAACCAACATACTCATCAAAGCAACCAGTATCACCAATACCATTTTTCCATTAAACCCTTTACCATTAAGCTGTTCTCCATCAATATTTCCCATCTCTTTTTTTAACATTCACTCATCCTCCATCTATCTCTATCTATTTTTTTCTACTCCTAATCCAGGGATGGCAGGCCCCTTTCCGGTATGTCCGGGACATCTTGGGCATGCACTGCTCCTGTAAATAACATTCCCGTTAAGACTAGAACCAGTACCGCCTTAACTGCTTTAGCCTTAATCCATTCGCCATCCATTTTCCACCTCATCAGTATCAGGACGTTTCAATTCAACTCCAGATGCTTATTTATTTTCTATTTCCTTATTATATATATCTTTTGAGAATTATATTCCTCCTAAATGCAAGAGTTTTCTAATCCTCTCTCCGTTGACATCCACAATAGCATAACACTATGTAGCTGTAGCATACATAATGCTATATTTCTTTTCTTGGTAACCTCCTAATTTGTCGGTCATCCTTAATAAAGATAACGTAGAAAAAACTGACATAATATGTTAATTTTTTACACGTGGTGTAACTTTTTTACATTTGATGTAAGTTTTTTACACCTGACGTAACCACCTCTAAACATTTCCAGGAAAAAGTTCAGGAGCGCGTTTGCCCACTATTCTGCGTCAGTACTTTATCATCTCTCCCCTGGTCCAGAAATGCTCAAAGATTTCATTCACCCAGTCCACGAAATCCCTGTTCTCCGAAATGAAAGCAGATTCTAAGTGAGACCTGCCGTCCCTGTAAGGGAAATTTATCCCTGCTATCTCGTCATCAACCACAATGGCATGGATAGGCACGCCGCCATGTTCCTTCATTTTAAACACATCTCTAAAATCCCTCAGTGCCCTGCCTTTGATTTCAAACTTTGAGATCATCTCCCCGATATATTTCAGTCTGATATGCGTATTCTCCCTTTCATTAATTCCCCTGTACACAACTCCATTCACAGCCCTTGCCGTAATATGTTCAAAGAACTGGATAGAAACCTTATTAGCGATAAGGTTTATTGACTTTTTAGAATTTCCTATAGCCTCCATAAAAGTCGATACGAACGAAAAAGAGTCTGTTACCCTCTCAGCATGATTTAACACCGACAGCCTGTGCATGAACCTCGTGGGAAGCGGAGATACAGTGAACTTCTCCAGGAACTCCCTGTGGGTATCCAGTGCTTTCTTGTTCTGCAGCATGCAGTGGGTGCACCTTATCATATAAGTTCCAAGATTTGTGAGAGTGAATCCCCTGGCACCTTCCTGAACGAGTCCTACCTTCTCCAGTGACTTCAGATATCTCTTCACAACTGCATAGGACTTCTCAATCTCAGAATTTTCGAGTCCTTGCTCCACCTGCCTCACAGTCATCGGGCTGTCACCCATCATATCCAGTATGAGCAATCTGTTGTCAAGGGCACACTCAGCCAGAACTCTCTGCAGACCGACAAGTCGGTTTTTATCCATCTTTCACATCCCTCCCCTCCCTTATCGACGTAACAGTCGATATCTGATAAGCGGCAGCAGCATTGCCAGCAATAGTACCGCAGTAGGCCCGCATAGCCCTCCACCTGGTGCAGGTGTTTGTCCTGGCTCTGATGCAGTAGTCGTGGGTGCCTGTGCCGCTGGTGTAGTCGTGGGAGAAGAGGGTGCTACTGGAGTGGAAGTTGGTTTTACAGTATCTTCTGCCCCACCCTCCTGGAATGTAAGATCGTACATATAGATGTCCTGGTCACCATCCCTGTTATCATCATAGACAATCCTGCCCTTATGCATCTCAATACGCTCCTGATTATAGATATTTGTCACCAGAGGGATCTCGCCACCATCATCTGAGGTGTTGAATATCTCATCCGGCCCGAGGTCGTAGATATAGACATCTGTGTTCCCGTTTCTGCTGTCTCTCCAGACAATTATGTTCGAATAGACTATCGGATACATCTGGTTGGCAGGTTCATCTGTTACCCTGAATTCACCTCTATCATCCGAAGTACCAAAAGCTCCATCAGGACCCATATCATAGCCATAGATGTCCTCATAAGCACCGCCCCAGTTCCGCCTGTCCCTCCAGACAATCATATGCTCACGGACATCCCATACCTTCTGATCGACAGGGAGATTGGTAACCCTGAATTCACCTCTATCATCCTCTGTATTGAACCTTTCATCAGGCCCGGCGTCATAGAGATACACATCTGCCTTACCGTTCCTGTAATCGGTCCATACAATGTTTCGCCCCCAGATAAACATCGGCTTTTGATTAGCCGGGTCATCTGTGACCTGGAACTCGCCGCCGTCGTCTGAAGTACCGTATGTGCCGTCAGGCCCGAGGTCATATACATAGATGTCGTAATTCCCATCCCTGTAATCATACCAGCTTATGGTTATATTATATAACTGCGGGCAGCACTGATATGCGCCGTATTTATAATTCTTGGTATCCTCATCTGGAGGTATCAGGTCTACTGTGACGTTGCTTGTGAGATTGAAGATATATATACTCGCATTTAACTTGTTCTTTTCAGCATCGTAAATATCAAATTCTGTGACAGCATAAGTTACCAGGTCACCATATATATCAGGATAGTATTCATTAAGTGAAGGTGTATTTGCTATTAGCCTTTCCCCACCATCGTCGCTCGTATTAAATATACCGTCAGGACCAAAGTCATAGACCCTGATATCGTAATCCCCAGTTCTTTTGTCCATCCAGACAATCTTGTTCTCATTTATATAAGCATATCTTTGCTCTCCTGGAGCATCTGTTATCTGAAATTCTCTGCCTCCCACTGCACCTGAAGATGTACTGACAGATATAAGTAAGAGTATTAATATCAAATAAGCTCGCATTGGGTTGACGCCCATTGTATTATCTCACCTCTCTACTTCTTTAATCTCTTTATTTTATAGGATATTACAAATCATAGTATATATAAATACTTTTCTATCTAGAATCCTTAATTTTGCCATTTTGCCATCCACCAGCGTATTTTACCTCTCTCCCCGTATCTCCTTTAAAAGTTCCTCCAAAAACCACCTCATTACCTTTTCCCGTTCTTCTGCAATCGCCCGGGCAGTTGGGGTACTAATCGACTCCTTTAATCTGAAAAGTTTCTTATAGAAATGGTCTACTGAATATTTATTGTCTTCAAGCACACACTTTCTCCTGCATAACGGGTCTTCTGGATCGTATTCCAGTCTGCCTGCCGCCCCGCCGAAACTGAAACACCGCATTATCCCTATTGCCCCAAGTGCGTCCAGCTTATCCGCATCCTGCAGTATCCTGGCTTCTTTTGTCTCTGGCAGGATCTGGTTCTTGTACCTGTGTACACTTATAGCATACAGGACATCATCGATCCTATCCCCTGGAAATCCGACTTCTTTTAGTATCCCCTCTGCGAGCACGGCAGAGATCCTGGTGTGGTCAGCGTCCGGGTCTCTCGACTCCTCAGCCCTCCCAAGATCATGCATCAGCGCAGCGGC
>WAQR01000083.1 GCA_015520145.1 Candidatus Hydrothermarchaeota archaeon | reverse complement strand
GTACACACGATATTATCCTGTGAGGCTAGAGAGACAAGAGCTGCATCGACATCTTTCACACCAGTTTTAAGGACAGTCATATCACTGGCAAAAGACAATGCGCATTTCAAAAGCTTTAAGTGCTTTAAGTTTCGCTTTAACTTTCTTCTATTTTGAGATCTTCCTTTCGTTGCAGCGTCCGTTGCAGATCTGGCAGGATATCTATTTCTATCTTTTGTAAGACTCTCCAGTTCCTGTAAGACGCCGTCTGTTGTGCACAGCTCGTATTTTCTGTCTATCATCTTTGCAATCTCCTCTTTTACATCTATATTAAACTGAAACGGTACAAGCAAGAAATTTGTATCGAGTATGACCTTGAGTATAGCCTTATCAGATGGTGAGCTAGATGATGATCCCATAGCCAATCAATCGCCACCTGGCGCCTATTCTCCTGCTTATTGCCACCCTTTCGCCTTTATCAGCACAGATTGGAAGTTTCAATTTCAGTTCTATACTGTCTTCCCTGGCACTTGTAACAATCCCGACAGTGGTGGCAGTCCCGATATTCAGCATTAAAGGTTCGTTTGTCTTTATCTCCTCGACCTCGATTTCGTCCCTGGTACCAACCACCCGTTTAAGCAGATGGGTCTCGAGTACAAAGGAATCCAGGACAGGCGGTAACGTGCCGGGTTTTCCAAGTATCATCCCGGAAAGCCCGTCTGCCTTTGTAAACGACGGGTCAAGTTTTGTCCCAATCCCTATAAGCCCGCCTGGTAAAACACGTTCTGTAGGTTTGTTGCCTGCTATAAGGGAGGTGATCTCGGTTGATATCGGCCTCCAGGAGACCATGTTCTCTTCTTCGACCTTTATTCCTGGGCGGATTTCTATAATATCCCCGACCCTGAGCTCTCCACAGCTCAGCGAACCACCAAGTACACCGCCTTTCAGCTCTTCAGGTGTCTGGCCAGGTTTATTGACATCAAATGATCTTGCAATGAACATCCTTGCAGGTTTTTTTGGATCCCGGTTCGGGGTTGGGATGCATTCCTCGATTTCCTGGATCAATACATCGATATTCACATTATGCTGTGCAGCAATCGGGATTATTGGCGCGTTTTCTGCGACCGTGCCTTTGATGAATTCTTTTATCTGTTTGAAATTCGAGATGACCTTATCTTTGGAGACGAGGTCTATTTTGTTCTGGACAATGATAATGTTTTTTACACCTATTATGTCGAGGGCCATCAGGTGTTCTTTGGTCTGTGGCTGCGGGCATTCTTCGTTTGCTGCAATGACCAGTATCGCACCGTCCATTATGGCTGCCCCTGAAAGCATTGTTGCCATAAGCGTTTCGTGTCCTGGTGCGTCAACAAAAGATACGACTCGAAGAGGTTTGGATTTTGTCTTGCAGATCTTGCATTCTTTTTCTGTTGTATATGCCTGAGGTTTTTGACATTTCGGACACATTCTAAATGCCGCGTCTGCATAGCCCAGCCTGATTGAAATACCTCTCTTTATCTCTTCGGTATGTCTGTCAGTCCATACGCCAGAAAGTGCCTGGGTCAAGGTGGTCTTTCCATGGTCAACATGGCCGACCATCCCGATGTTTACCTCTGGTTGCACCGTTTAGTCCGCCTCCGGCTTCTCATCGCTTTTGGTCTTGCCGAGAAGTTCTTCAATCGGTTTTTTACCCTCTTTAACAACTCTGGCATTTATCTGGACGATATCTTTTGTTATCCGCCTGCCTCTTACCCTCTTTCTCCTTTTGATACCTTTTCTTTTTGGATTGAATCCTGTCCCACCTTTTAAAAGGACTCTCGGCCTTACAGTTCCGTGAATATCCCTTCTCATGGGAAAACCATCTTTGTCAGACCCACCTGTTATCTCGATCTGGTATCCGCCAAGTCCGATTATCCCTGCATCGATTGTCTTCCCGATATCCAGTCCAATAAAACTTTTCATCTTTACATCATCTATCTCTATACTGTAGGATTTTCCTGTTTTTGTTGAAACAATGACTTTCTGCAACTAATTACCTCCTTTAGCCCAAAATGGGCGGGTTTTTCTTTTAATTTTTATGATCTCATCAAAAGCTTCGTCTTCATCTGGTGTTAAAGCTGTCCTGTACTTCGAATTTATGAGTGTGGCTTCACTTTCTGTCAATTCAGTATATAAAATGTCGCCTTCGTTAATCTGTTTGCCCACCGTAGGTCCATCTATTGATATTGCGACCTGTTTTCCCTGTCCTGCCTGGCTGATATTTTTGTTTTCTTCCTGTATCCCTTTTATCGTACCAATAAATGTCCCGTCATTATTCATAAGTCTTACGTGGTTTTTTATATTACCGCTTAAGACCTCTATGCCGACAATTGCGGGCTTGCTTGTCCTGAATACATGACCTTCGAGGATCTGTATCTTTGCTGGCCTTGTGGTACTGTCAAGTTCTTTTTGTTTCTCTTTTTCCTGTTCTTCTTTTAACCACGTCTGATAATCCTCTATTAACCTGTATATAACATTATCTAACAAAATATGGATTCTGGTATCTTTTGCCCGTTTTGTCGCATCTTTTAAAATCTTCACGTTGAATCCGAGAATCACTGCCATATCTTTTGCACTTTCTTTGACAGATTCTGCTTCCAGGATGTCTCTTCTGGATATGTCTCCCACATCCGCTTTTCTAATCGGGATGCCTTCTGCCTGTAGCATGCTTATCAATGCTTCAAGTGATCCCAGGGTGTCTGCTTTGATAATGATACCTTCTTTATCGGTTTCTATTTTTACTTCCTCTATCTCTTTCCTGACCTCTTTTATTGTCTCGTCGATGTCAGTACCTGCAACCCTCATAGGTGTGCCTGCCAGGGCATCTTTGAGGTTTGGTGCAGCAATTTTTACACCGCAAGATGCATGAGCTTCTTTAACCGTGTTGAATTTGTACCTGGGATCGCGTATCTCGTCAAGCGGTTTTGGTTTTAGGAGTGAGCGGACCTTTGTGGCAATCGGCCCTGATTTCGCGCCAACGACGATGCGGTCACCCCGTTTAATCATGCCGTCATAGATTATCACGTCAAGAGTGACGCCAAGCCCTGTCTCTTCTTTGACTTCTAAAACCGTGCCTTTTGCCGGGTTTTTCATTTCAATGTCCAGTTTGTCGCCCATGAATTTCTGTGCAAGTCCGATGAGCATCATCAAAAGCTCGGGTATCCCTTCACCGGTCTTTGCGCTTATCGGGACTATTGCAACCTCTTTTTTGAATTTCTTGACCCTGTCAAATCGTTCGGTTTCAAACCCTTCTTCATAGAGCCTCCCTACAAGTTCGTATAACTTCGTTTCAACCTCATGTCTTACATCTTTGTTCTGGTTGTTTAGACTGTGAACGACAGGATAGTTCTGGAACACCTGCCATCCAGGGATCTTGTCGATCTTGTTTGCAGCGATTAGAAACGGGGTCCGGTAGGTCTTGAGGATATTTAATGCCTCGATTGTCTGGGGTCTGAACCCTTCGTTGATGTCTATTACCAGTATTGCAAAGTCTGCAAGTGCCCCTCCTCTTTTTCTTAATGTCGTAAATGCAGCGTGTCCCGGGGTGTCTATAAAGAGCAGGCCGGGAAGTGTGATATCAATTTTGAGCTGTTTTAAAAGCCCGCCGCATATCCGTTCCAGGACCTCGAGAGGGATCTCGGTTGCTCCGATGTGCTGTGTTATCCCTCCTGCTTCCCTCTCGACGACTGCAGAGCCCCTTATTTTATCTAACAGCGATGTCTTCCCGTGGTCTACATGACCTAAAACCGATACTATTGGCTGCCTTATCATCTTTAATCATTCCGTTAATGTCTTAATCATTCTGTTAATGTCTGATGCTGATGCAGTAGTGTAAAGTCAAATGTAAAGGAATCGTTGTATTTAAATATTCTTATTCACATCTACTATCTGTTTTCTACTATCTGTTTTTTTTCCAGGTGGTCTCTATCTCTGGTCTCTATCTCTATTGCATTCATTGCATTCAGTTGTTGTATTCGTGCCGAATGAGAATTGAAGGAGAATTGAGTTGGACTTAAATACTCCTTAAAGTAAAAAGCGAAATTAAGGCTAAAGTGCGGGGGAAGGGATACCAGCACGTATTTACTGGTAGAAATTTAGTCTTCGGTACCGGAAAAAACAATTTTACATTTTTTCGTGTCGCCGAGGGTCTGAAGTTGGTGTTACTGCATCCATTTTAACACATAGTTCAAAGCTTGTATGGGGCACTAACCCTATACTTAGAGAACCCACCCTCTGATTTTAATTTTATTCGTTATTTTATCAGAATCTTATTGCTGCACCGCATAATGGCTCAGGCCATGGCTCAGCATCATTTCCATCAGATGCAAGTATTGCTGCTATTATTGAATCGTGAGAGATTGCTAATGTAAGTCCTTCTCGGCCATTGAAATGAGCAAGATCGGAGAGTAGTTTCTTGCTTCCGAGGTCACGGTGCAGCATGCCAGGAACATCATACCCATCTATATGGCGTCTGAGATAGTACATCAAATCCCTCTGATTTGAGCACTTTATTGTTTTCTCAAGTAATTCTAAGTCTACCACAAATGGTCCATGGTCTCCCAGCATGTTTGATTCATAGATACTGATTTCCCAGGTGGCGCCTTTTTTTATTAGTTTGCCTGTTTCGCAACACCTGGGAACAGGGCTCACAACTATACAATTTGGTTCAGGTCCATCCCATTGTTTTCCAAAATTTAAGCTGGCAACCCTTCCATCTTCAGAGAGCGATGTGGTCCTCGAGGGTAATGATCCACCTTCTCTTGGGCCATGGCGGATTAGCAATATGCCTTCCTTTGGTATTTTGTCGTTGATATCCCACCGCGTGATTTTGTATTCATGCATTGCTATCGACCTTTTCCAATTCCATTATGAAGTGGCCCCTGAAAGGCTCAGTTTTTAGAAGACTCCATCCGGCTTTTTTAATCAATCCATTCCAGTCCTCAATGCTGCGTTCTCTCCCACCGGTTGTTAGGTACATGTTGAGGTCAAGAAGTCCATGATCTCCCCTCTCTGATGATATACGGTCAATGATTAAAAGACGTGCCTCACTACCTGATGACTTCGACACGTTTCGGAGGATTTGAATGGCTTTCTCGTCATCCCAATTATGGAGAACTCGGCTGAGGATGTATAGGTCACCTGCAGGTAGCGTGTCTGAAAAAACGTCTCCACCAACGATTTCAATTTTTTCTTGATTATCAACTAGTTTGGCTACTTCCGGACGCTCGAATAGGATACCCTTTTCAACAAACGAGGATTGGATAATCTCTTTTAATAGAGAACCCTTCCCACCCCCGAGGTCAACAACTGTTTTGCTTCCCTTTAATTTGATAACATGGATGATGCCTTTCCAATCAAATTTAGCATATGAGTCCAATACCCTCTGAGTCAAAGAAACAATATTTTGATTTGATGACAGCGATTCGAAAAAGTCGCGTCCTTTTTTTACTTCTTGACTAGTTAAGGCTTCAATCCAAGGCTTAAGTTGTGGCCCAAGCCAATAGTCAAATCTATCCCTTATGACGGTACCATGTTTGAGTTGTTTTCCACGGGGAGTCAGGGTACCGGTATCTTCGTCCAGTAGTCCAAGTGAAATCCATGCGTTCTCTATGGCTTCTTTTCCACGTCCATCGATTTCAATTGAAGGTTTTCCTCCGGCCAGTCCTGCGTTGAGTCCTAGTTTAATTGCGAAAGGAATCCAGTAAGATACAGCAACATCATGGAGCCTTTGAAATTTCTCCTGCTCTGAGGTTGGGATATTTGCCGTTTTTTCTCCATTCTCATTGATGACTACAGCAGAGCCATCTTTCAATCTGGCATAAGCCTGGCCATTGTAGAAGGGCTCAAGATATTCATACCTCCGATGGCTAATATCATTCCCGTTCCTGTCGATATGAAACCATCCTTCCGCATCCCTTGCCCTAGCAAAGCCCTTATGAAATACGTCAAGGTCGAAGAATACTTTATTATGGATGAGTTCGCCCTCAGGGTCGATGTGACGACAGAGCCCATCCTTTCCACGGACGACCGCCGCACCCTCCCTGTAATCTCCAGCATATGCCCAAGGACCATTGGAGACTTTGCTTCCATCCAGTCTGATATAGTAATAATTCCCTTGTTTATCCCTGACCGGACATCTACCGCTCTGAAAATTTCCACACCAGGCCCAATCACGTTCATATAACCGAGTACCATCAGTTAAAATGTGGAACGACCTATGTTCTTTAATAACTGCAGCCCTCCCCTGATAGAAACCAAAGGTTCGGTCGAATCTCTGGTCATAGGCGGGGGTCCCATCAGGTTTTATGTGATATGCACCGGTTTCGTCACCGACAGGGGCAAGTCCTGGTTCATGGAATGGTAGTACCCAGGTGAAATGACGAGAGTATAACGGTTTACCTCTTTCATCCAAGTGATGCGTGCCCTTTGGATGGGGGCGGCTGTTTTTCCAGTTTGTCATTTGGTAGCGACCTCCCCGTATTTGTGTAAGGATTGTTTAGCCAGCTCAACATTCCGGACATGGGCAAAGTAAGTATTTGATGTAATCATGTCGAGGTCTTTTTCAAACCAGATGTTAACAACCATTTCATTTAGCCAGATATCATCATCGAATCTTCCTTTTTCTGATAGGATCTTCATCCAAATCAATTCATCATTTGGCTCTTCGAGAGGAATGCCTACATACTCCCCTAGGTCCCCTAATTTGGAACTAGCGTAATGGACAGCACAATTGACCCCTGCCCAGTAATTTCGGATATAGGTGAACTTGGGATTGCCACTTTTTCGGACCGTTTTCCAGAATTGATTGTCCGGCCATTTCAAACATGTTGCATCCCAATCCACCCACAGGTATTCACCGAATTCTTTCAGAGCCCAGTTGCACATCCAGAACTTCATCCTGGTGTTGGCTTCAATTCTAGCAATTTGTGGGGCATCGTCCATAATTTTTTCGACATGCAGACCGAAGGAAGATAACTTCCTAGCACACCAGTCATCGGCTGCAAAGAATATCAATTCTTCACCATATTTTGGATTCAGTCTTAAACAGGATTCAATTTCTGCAAGGGTCTTATAAGGAGTCATATCGCCCCTTTGTCGTGTATCTCTGAACAAACCACTGATGATTACCGGGGTCGTTCTCATTTTAACCCTCCCTTGGCCGGCGCATGTTGCACATTTTGCACAGGTCGTTTTCCAGATAGTGGTTAATCAATTGATTGTACTGTTCGCTCTCCCAGATAGACATCAATCCAGAATCAATTACGTTACCAAAGGTGCCCAGGCCCTTTCTAAGGTCGTCTGGGGCACAGCATGGATCGAATCTTCCTTCGTGATTCACCCAGGCTTCTCTTCCGAGAAAAGGGCAGATACCATCAGGCCGGAGTTCATTTTTGTTATAAGGATCAAGCCTGTAGAAGTTGTCGAGCTTAATATGTTTTCCATTTGGAAGAGAGGTTTCTTTGGCAATCTTCCTGCATTCGTCTACAGTTTGATTCCATCGTCTTATCGAGTCGCTGTTCCGTCTTAGGCTCAGCTGAGCAATATCGTTGAAATGCACCCACAGATGATGCCCCTTTACCCTGTCTGCACCGAGTGAAATTGCGAGTTTAACCATTTCAGGTATCTCCTGTATGTTAATCTCCATGAAAGTTAGCTGCAATGTGACAGAGCAATAGTTTCCACCCTCCCTGTAATGCCTGTCTCTGATTTCCAGTAAGGTCATGAGGTCCTCGAGCCGCTGTTCATAATTGGAACCAACCATCACTTTTTCCTGTAGCTCTTTTGTGGCACCGTTCCAGCTGATTTTTACATCCGAAGTTACAGGTACTATTAGTTCGGCCCAATCCTCCGCAGTTCTGCCCGGGAAAGAACCGTTGGTTGTGAGATTCAGTTTTACACCGTATTCATGGCAGAGGTTGATTATCCCTGGGAAGTCCTTGTATAATAAAGGCTCGCCCATGGTGGAAGGGATTATCTCTTTAAGCCCGAAAGGGCTGCATTCTTGGACAACTTCTTGAATGATGCTGAAATCCATTAGTCGCCTCTTTGAATCGCCCTCCATCCGCTTCCTGTTCTTTGGGCTGTAATACGAATGTTCCTCGCACATTATGCAGTGATAGTTACAGGTGTCTGGATTGGTACCGAAGGTTATTCTCCAGGGTCCATTTAGCTTGGTGAGGTATTTAGCTTGTGTGTTTAATTGCATAGGACATCCTCCCTGGCCATTGATCTTGGTTGTTTAAGACTTTGATACAGTTCGGCCAATTCCCTCACATGGGAATCGATTGATGGAACGCTACCATCGGCTGAGAAGAGGTAACCCCTTTTCCCCAGCCGCTTTAGTTTTTCTTGATTTTGTAGCGCTCGTTCCATCACTATTTTGAGGTCATGAACGTCTCTGTGTTTGTATGTGAGTCCATTCAAACCGTCTTTGACATATTCTCCCATGCCACCAAAGGAGGCAGTTATCACCGGGACTCCGACTTGTTGAGCCTCATGGATGACTAATGGAGCTATCTCATCCCAAATAGATGGGACAACAATGCAGTCACATTTGTCAAAAACTTCTCTTACGATGTCTTGATTGTGGTACTCACTGAACCATTCGATCCGCTTTGCATCTGACAGCTGTCCATTGACCATTCGCTTGAGGGAATTGGTAAGGTGGCCGTCGTGTCTACCCCATATCCTGAGTTTGGCGTTCCCATTCAGCTTGATGAAAGCCCGTATCAAGTGGTCGATACCCTTTGACGGATGGTGGCGGCCAATATACCCAAATACAAAGTCGTCTTCAGGGATTCTTTGCCGGTGCTTTAATCTTTCCAGGTTGAACCCATAGTCCAGGTACACGATTTTCTCTTGGGGAATGCCGAAATCCTCAATATGTCTTTTCATGAGGTGGCGGGATGGGGCAATGAAGAGGTCAACGATATTGCAGATATTTCTCGTTTCCTCCATCCTTTCCTTAACCCAGTTGACCCAGTAGCCCATGGATTCATTAGGGTCTTTACCGGTTACATATCGGTTGAAGCATCTCTCAGCACATTTTGAGTTTTCCTGCTCCTTACAAAGACGCCAGGGCTCATCAGAGGTAAGTCCCCACACAAGGAACTGTCCCCTCGGGCACATGAGCCAGTAGTCGTGGAGAGTGAAGACGATTTTTGCTCCACTCACTCTGGCTTGTTCAACCATTCCTGTTGAGAGATGACTCAAGTGACCGAAATGAACTATGTCCGGTTTTAACTCTTCTAGAACTGCTCTAAAAGCTAAGTCAATGTGCTCGTTTCTAAACCTGATATTTGAGCGCGGATGGTTGATGAGGATCACAGGAATCTCTGGCTTCAGGGGGTCGGATTCCGGTATCAATTGATACTCTGGCAAGAACGGGTTCTCGTCTCTGGTAAAGACGGCCACATCAATTCCTGCTTCATATAATCCGTGGGCGAGGTTCTGGGTGTAGTTCTCGGACCCTGCATTATATCGCGGGGGATAGCCATGGATTACCAAGAGGACCTTCATTTTGACTCCTCCAGTTTCAATATATTCCCCTGTATCTCAATTCCCTTGAAAAGTGAGGGGAACTCTCGCTTCAGATGCTTTGATTTCTTAATTCCAAGGTCTCTAAGGCACCTTGCACCTGTGTTCTTCCAGATTATGCTGAGCACAGAAGGAAGTGGGATAGAGCCGCCCATTTCTTTAAGCTTTTTAATAATGATTTGCTGGATCCTGTTCATTGTGGCATCGTCTAGCAACGCATTTTCATCTTGCTGCTTTATCGGTGTCTCTTTTTTTTCGCTTCTTTTAGGCGTGGCCAGGTCATCCAGGTAAAAGAACTCATCGGCAAGTCTTTTCAGCCCCTCTGAGAAAGTACCTTTAACAGCGGATACTACAACAGATATCCCCCTTCCTTTTAGTTTTTTAACAAGGTGCATGTAGTCGCCATCGCCGCCAAAAAGGAGGATACCTTTTAGGTTCTTATTGTACGCTGCTTCCAAGGTGTCCAATGCAAGGTCTAAATCGATGGCATTTCGAACTATGACGGTCGAATTTCTATTTTCATTCTTGTATTTCGTGATGACATCATTTAAAGTCCAACCCAACCGATGCAGGGCGTTCCTTGAGCCATTTTCTCTCTGGATGTCCAGGTATGCCACTTTCTCACAGGGTGAGAAGCTTTCAAGAACCCAGTCGTCAAGGATTTTGAAACTAAGATTAAGACCTGCTTTTTTAAGGGATATTAGTATGTTCTCAACATCCATTACGACGAGCCAGAAACCGTTATCCTTCTGAAACCTGCTCTGATTTAAGCTATTGTTTTCTATTATTGTCATATCTGAAATCCCCCCATTCAAGATATGACATGGTCCATGGTCTCAAACTGTAGTTCACAAACTGCCTTTGAAACGGCAACAAAAAAAGTTTTTTCTTTCAAACGAAATCTTTCATTCAATTCCATCTTTTCACCTCATATACCGCTTCATGGTGGGACCGAGGTACCTCCCGGCACACAGTTTTGCGTGCAAGCGGTATTGTTTACATATTATCAATTGTTCTGATTATATTTATTCTTCTGATTATATTTAAACCTTTTCCTAATTTTAGTTTTTTGTGTTGAGGTCATCCAATTAATACCTTCAAAACCCCATTTTAATTGGACAGTCCCTCT